>NZ_PVWO01000300.1 GCF_003003845.1 Chamaesiphon polymorphus CCALA 037
CTTACAAGCCGATATTACCAACCCTGAAGAAAAAATCCAGGAAGAAAGCCTCAGACCTAGTAGCCTCAAAGAATATATCGGTCAAAAAGATCTCAAAGGCGTCCTCGATATCGCCATTCAAGCCGCCAAAGTCCGCCAAGAATCGCTCGATCACTTGTTATTATACGGGCCGCCAGGACTGGGCAAAACTACCATGTCCCTGATTCTGGCGTCCGAAATGGGCGTAAATTGTAAGATTACCGCAGCTCCAGCCTTAGAACGTCCGCGCGATATCGTAGGAATTCTCATGGCATTGCAGCCGGGAGATATTCTCTTTATCGACGAGATTCATCGCTTACCCCGAATGACAGAAGAAATTCTCTATCCAGCGATGGAAGATTTTCGACTAGATATTACCGTCGGGAAAGGTAATACTGCCAAAATTCGGAGTATTCCCCTGCCAAAATTTACACTCGTCGGCGCGACCACCAAAGTTGGTTCGCTAACATCCCCACTGCGCGACAGGTTTGGACTGGTGCAGAAGTTACGCTTTTATGAAGTGGACGAATTGACGCTCATCGTCCAACGCACGGCGGAGATCCTTCAGACAGCCGTAACCGATGAAGGTGCGGCAGAAATTGCCAGACGCTCGCGCGGTACGCCGCGCATTGCCAATCGCTTACTCAAACGGGTGCGCGATTACGCACAGGTTAAAGCTCACACCGAAATCGATGGCGCGATCGCCAGTGCCGCCATGGAGATCTATAATGTCGATCCGTTGGGCTTAGATTGGGTCGATCGATTATTACTCACCACCATGGCCGAACAGTTTAATGGTGGCCCCGTAGGATTGGAAGCTCTAGCCGCATCTACAGGCGAAGATAGTCATACCATCGAAGAAGTTTACGAACCTTATCTACTCCAAATCGGCTATCTTCACCGCACGCCACGCGGACGGGTGGTAACGGCAGCAGCGCGGAAGCATTTGGGTTTAAAAGGGGGAAATGACAACAGCGAGCAGTTATCTTTGCTCGAAGATTGAGAAACTCTCGATCGTAGTTGAATGCGATGCGGAAATGGTATTGAATACGATCGTCAAATATTTAAAAAAGCCAAATTAGTCCGACTTCAACTCAATCTGCCCAGCTTTATGACTCGATTTCCCCACGACCAATTCGCCAAAGATTTTCTAGAGTCATTGCTATCGCCTTTAGGTCAAGTGCAAACCTCTCTAAAAATTAGTGGCGAAGTCCGGGAAGTCGATGTCTATTTCATCCCCGACCCCCAACTTTCACCCATCGAAGAATTAGGAATACTAGCAGAATGTGCGAAAAACACCGTCATCTTTGAACCCTTTCGCAATTCAGTTAAAGTACCGCAAATTCGCGCCTGCATGTCCAAACTATACGACTTGCATAGCTATCTGCTCAGAGAAGCCAAAAGACAATCGCAACCAGAACTAGGCGACGATCTTTTACCCAATCTCTGGATTTTAACACCCACCCTATCCGCCCAAATATTAGAAGGACTCGGTGCTAAATTAGAGCTAGAGAAGTGGGGCGAAGGTATCTATATACTGAGTCCAACTCTCAAGACAGGCATCATCGTCATTCATCAACTACCTCAGACACCAACAACTCTGTGGGTTAGACTATTGGGTAAGGGCAAAGTGCAAGAACGAGCCATTCGAGAAGTTGCTGCACTACCAGCGGAGCATCCCTATCGCAATAATGCCTTAGATTTACTGGGTAATTTGAAGGTTATCCTGGAAGCCAGAGAAACTATCGAACCAGAAGAGCAGGAGTTAATTATGCAGTTATCACCTTTATATTTAGAAAAGCTTCAAGCAGCCGAACAAATTGGCGAACAGAGAGGCGAAATTAAGGGTCGGCAAGATTTTGTGCTGCGGTTGTTAAAGAAACGAGTAGGTGATGTCTCCTCAGAGGTATTAGCAAGGGTGATGGAGTTATCTTTAGAGCAGTTAGAAGTTTTATATGATGCAGCTTTAGACTTTACCACAGTTAGCGATCTGACAGCTTGGTTAGAGGTAAATGGGTAAAAATTTATATCTATTCAAAGCAAAATTTTTGCTCTAACTAAGGCTGAGATAATTATGCCATCATCACCTTTTTATTTAGAGAATCTCACGGTCGATACACAGCCAAACTAAGAAAGTGAAATTATTAGCTCTCGTAAAAAGTAAAAGCGATCGTCTCTCCAATCCTGTCCTTTAATCCTACCCAGATAGCCACTAAGCGGTGAAGACAGCTCGATCGTCATGTGATAGAGTTCTTCCTCTGAATACCTTTGGGGCGGATGGGATAAATCGAACACTACATGAAATTTTTCGATACCAACTTCTTGAAAGGTTTGGGATTCCAGATAATTCTTAAGTGTTGAGACGATATGAGCGAGGGTTTTGATTCTGTGCTGGATCGAATCTATGTATTTATTTACCTTGAAATCTGAGTCTTCACCAAAGGGTTCTTGTTTTAAGCATTGTTCTAATTCGCGCAGATCGATCGCGCCGGGATAGCAAGCCTTGAGTGTCACGAGTCGTTGTAGAGTAGTGGGTGTCATCACATTCATTTGATTTTGAACGGCTGCTTGTTGTGCCGCAGGTGTTAATGAGCCAGCCGCAAATATTATTTTGACAGATCGATCGAAAGTCTCTTTACCTAGATGCGTCATACCCAAATGGATGAGCTGGGCAGATACACTATTGGGAACACTTTCATTCTTACTTGCTTTGCATTCGCCCACGAGGGAGAATGGCCGATCGCCGTAAATATCGATGCCACCTGCGCCACCAGTTGCATTGGGATCGAGACTAGCCTTAATATTGTTGAGAGAATTAGTGAATCCTAACTGCAAAAAGCTTCTACGAACTAACTTCTCGAATTCATTACCATCGCTAGAGTTACCAACTTCACAAATTCTGTTAATCCACTTGAGATCGGTAAGACTTTCAGGTTGTGGTGATGGCGGCTCCCATTCTAAAAAGATTCGTAAGTCTCGATTGAAGGAGTCGATGTGGAGATCGGAGGAGGAGGCTAAATCGAGCTGCTGTTGTAGAGTCTCTAACTGCGGATATGGTGACGGGGAGAGCTTATCTAATTGCTGCTGACGTTTAGCGAAGATGCGATCTGCCAGAACTGGTTGAAGATTATTAACCATTATCGGCTGTTTTAGCAAAGAGAAATCACCTATCCACTCTGGGAGAACTTCGATTTTAGCGGGTAAAGTATAAACCCGTAATAAAGCAATAAACACAAAATTTCTGCTGACAAGGTGACGATCGATAATCGATTTGCTCCAGGGAAGTATATGGTGCAATAGCTGTAGATCTGCTGCTGCATCGATACTTTTACAAGATTCGCATCTAGCCCAATAATTGAGGTCTCTTACCACCAATGAGTTTTCGGCATTAGTTAGAGCAAAGGTTTGACCGGGCATCATAAATGTCCAGGGAAACACAGCAATTGTTCTGCCTTTAACTAGCAAATCTAAGTTACCTAAATCTAGATGAAACGCATTAGCAATTGAATAAGATAAAGTAGTCATATTAATTGGCTAATTGTAGACTAGCTTCAGACAAATCAATGATAGTGTCTTCAATAAATAATGTATTTACATCGCTTTCTACGATCGATAGAGAATCTTCATCGATCGCATCTACAGGAATTTCGCCAGAAGGATCGCTCAAAATCTCCTTAATCAAATAGTTGTTTTCGGCGATTTGGTTTTTTTTAATAAATTCTATAATTTTTGGCTGACTAAATTCATAGTCTTCATAAGCATCATAGACAGCTCGAATTGCTAACAAAGGTTTGATTTCTTCTGGTTTGAATACTACCCACTCTCCGCCTCGATTTGCGATTAAATCGTCCAAAATACTGCGTCCTTGAGTTTTGAGTTTGACATCTTTAGATCGGACTAGGCATCCTCTCGTAAAGCTAAATTTGTCATACTCAGCCAATCTTTTTATGGCAGCACTAACAAACTTTGTCACCGAATTTTGTAAAACGCAAACACCAATTTGATGTGTACCTCCTCGATCTTGGGCGATTAGCCGGAAATCTAAATAGCCTCGATCGACAGCTTTGACTTCGATATCCTGAATATCTTCGACTAAAACCCCATCGATTGTCATCCCTTTCGTAGTTTCAAAAGCCAAGCGCAATGCTTTTGCAATCAATTGACTATCATCTATTAGACCTATGATGGTAGTTTCTAGAGCCAACATTTGTTCTTGAAAAGCAATTTCAATCCCATGAAATTCATCCACTGGTACAGATACTTGCCAATTGTCGGCACACCATTTTAAAACTCTACGAACGATTGGTCGCTCTGTCCCCAACTCCCGTAGATCGCTCTCTTTGAATGGATAGGTAGGCGATGGTGGGATCGAACCATGCTTGGCATAAAAAGGCTGCAACCAGGCAGAGATCGGTGCAACAACATCATCACCATTGAGATATTGCAAATCGAATATTTTTTCACCAATGCGATCGATTACTGCTTCTGACTGCGGCATCACTTTGATGTGGTACTGCCAAGTTTGGGGATATACAGCCATAATTAAAATGCCAGATTTAATTTTGCTATATAAATCTTTTGCTAAAGATGCGACTACTTGTGGTGTTGTTAAACCTTGAGAATTAGAACTCTTTGGCTCGATTTCATCCAAACAGATAACAATCGTCCGATAGTTACCGATTAAATCCAAAATTTGCGTTGCTATTGCTAAGGCATTGACTTCTCGATCGCCTTCATGATTTTGGGGTAAATCCATCGCTTCAGATTGGGCTTTTCCTAACGCTTTACCTGATAACCAGTTGACAGCAAACAATTGCATACTGGGTATCAATGTCCAGAAAATAGCCTGAACGACATAAGGATTACTAATATCTGGCTTGAGTTGGCAAGTTTTGGCTGTCAATCGAGTAACTAAGTTTGGGATAGTAGCTAATTTTTTAGGAAAATTGCCGATCCATATCTTTGGTTCATAGTTAACATTAAAAATTTCATTCAATAATAAAGTGGCTAATTCCTGCCATTGTCTCGCACCGGAACTACCTTCCTGCTGAAGACTGTGCGCCAGAGTACTCAAGAACATGGAATTAATCTGATTCAAATCGGCATAGTCTGTTTCACTCATGTAAACAAAAAATGCACTGCCATCCTGCTTGATCTGCCGCCGCAACCGACTAATCAGGTGGCTTTTCCCCAAACCTTTTTCGGCGGTTATTGTTATGCCTAACACAGTTCGATCTCCAGCTTGAACTTGCTCGATACCTTTGAAAATTGCGGCTGAGATATGTCCATTAATCGAAGGGACATCGGGAAATTTAGATGCCCAAACGTCATGACTTTTGACAACTAGAGAGCAGTCGAAAGGATTGTACCGATCGACAAGCTGATTGATTTCGGAAATGGGAGATGCAGGCTGCTCGGACATTGTTTTGATTTTAGTTGCAGACTAGAGTTAAATAAGAACTTGGTGATGTTTCTAAATTTTGTTTATGTGTAGAGCCGTTTGGCATAACACCGAAGGCCACTGACTTTGGTCATCACCGAGTCTTCTAGCTTATCTGGCGCACTATCTTCGACGGTGCCTTCTAGCAGTTGCAGAATACCATCGGCTTGCATTTTGAGCAGCCACTCATTGAAGCTTGTCCGTGATACTCGATCTCCAAGATCCCGACGCATCCGATAAATCGGCACGAGTCGATCGAAATTAAATTCGCTATTGAGGCGATCGTAGGACGATAACGCCATTTCTTTAAATTCGCTATAGGTTGTGATTGCGGCTCCTTGACGATTGTTGGTTAACGATTGCTGGTTAACAGCAGCCTTGGAACGAAACCATTTCAGTAGCGCATTCGCAGTTTTAGCACCAATCTGAGCCTCGAACTCAAATTTATCCTCTGCTAAGGATGATGCCAACAAAACTTTTCCTCGCTCGGTTAATGTCAGGAAGCGACTATCTGCTGAATTATTAATGGCTCCAGCCTCGATTAGACTAGTACATGCAGCAGTAGCAACGGCTGTTTTTCCGCTGAAGCGACTATTTACCAATCCCTTGCGAATATCCGCACCGCCTAGATCCCACAATGCCAGCAGAAATCTGACTTCCAAGTTTGTAACCATTTTCGACATGCTTCCCTGGGTTATTTTCTTTCTGAAATAAAGTACTACTTCTTCACGTAGTTTACCCAGATCGTCAGACGATACTAACGCATCGATCGATAATCGATCCGACATTCCGCAATTGCTGAAAATCTATGCCTCAAAATCCTCCTAAGCCTTAGGAGGATGGTAGATCTGCATATTATTAAATCCTTATTTTCGATCTGCACGATCGATCTGCGAGCATGTTGGTTAGAGCAAAGAGAAACCCAACCTACGAGGTTATTGTTCCTGTCATCGGCGAACTGGCTGTTGCAACCTTGGCAACTGGAATTCTCCCCGCCAGGTATCCCAATCGTCCCGATACAGCGGCTAAACCCATCGCTTCAGCCATCAGGGGGGCATTCTCGGCACAGGCGATCGCGGTATTGATTAAAAGGGCATCCGCGCCGATTTCCATGGCTTGAGCGGCTTCGCTGGGGGTACCGATCCCAGCATCGACGACGACGGGGACTTTGGCGTTTTCGATGATGATTTGGATATTGGCAAGATTTCTAATCCCTTGTCCCGATCCGATCGGGGAACCCAAGGGCATAACGGTCGCGCATCCGGCCTCTTCTAGCCGCTTGGCCAGCAGTGGATCGGCGTTAATGTAGGGGAGTACGGCGAAGCCTTCTTTGACGAGCTGTTCGGCGGCTTGGAGGGTGCCGATCGGATCTGGTAAGAGATATTTACCGTCGGGAATTACTTCGAGTTTGACGAAATTATTATCTTCCTGTCCTAATAGTTTGGCCATCTCTCGACCCAATCTCGCTACCCGCACGGCATCTTCGGCAGTCTGACAGCCAGCGGTATTGGGCAGCATCCAGATTTTAGTCCAATCGATCGCTTCTGCCAAGCCTTCATGTCCGGCGGCTTTAGTCTGCACTCGCCGCACGGCAACGGTGACGATCTCGCAACCGCTGGCGAGGATACTATGCTGCATCTGTTCGATGCTGCGGTATTTGCCCGTACCCGTCATCAGCCGCGAGTTAAAGGTTTTGCCTGCAATAATTAGGGGTCGATCCATGGTGGGAGTGGATGGGTGGATGGGTGGATGGG
>NZ_PVWO01000301.1 GCF_003003845.1 Chamaesiphon polymorphus CCALA 037
ATCTATGCTAATGACTAATCCTGCACGATCGCTTCAGCTTCGATTTCTACCAGAATATCGGGGGAAATCAGACGGCTGACTTCTACCATCGCAGTCGTCGGGCGGATTTCACTGAAAAATTCGCCGTGAGCTTTGCCGATGAGTTCCCACTCTTCGATATTGGTGCAGTAGATGCGGGTGCGAACGACATCTGAGAGGCTGGCTCCAGCTTGTTGGAGGGCGGATTCGATATTGAGGATAATTTGTTTGGTTTGGGCGTAGACATCGCCGATACCGACGAGTTCGCCTGCGGCGTTGGAGGCGGTGGTACCGGAGACGTGGATGGTGTTACCGATTTTGACGGCGCGGGAATAACCGATGATGGGTTCCCATTTGGAGCCTGTGGAGATGTTTTGACGTTCTGACACTGTTCTTTCCTAATATTTAGCTTAGTTATTATCCCTGAAATTGACTCATCAGCCATTGCCCGACTTGAGCTTGGTCTGATTCTTTGCTACGATTTAATGCTTCGGTAATAGTCTCGATCGATAGTGCTGGCAATACCAAGGAAGTATCGATTCTGCGGCTACCTCGATCGATTATTTCAAACGCATAAATCAGAGTGTTTTGGACATCTACGATCCAATATTCAGAAACTCCCATTTCTTCATACAGGAAACGTTTTGCACCAAGATCGTCATTAATAGTAGTGTTGGAAATCTCTATAACTAGGTTGGGAATAGCTTGTTCGTCTAAATTAACAACCGACTTACCTTTTGGTACTAAATTAGCTCGATCGCCAATATAGAAGGAAATATCTGGTTGACATTCTCTAACTTCAGTTTTGCGATAGCTACATCCGATTAAGCCTTGGATTGGAATTCCTTTGACCATACAGAATAGTGTGACGGCTAAATAAATAAGTCCATTATCACTAGCATGGTCGGCACCTATTGGCATATCTTCAATCCTCATGTAGCCGTTATAGTAATATCCTTGATGTTGTTCATGCTTGGGAGATTCGATCGTACTTACATACGTATCCCACTCAGCTTTTATCCAAGTGTTAGTTGTCAGTTTTTCCTGTAATTGAATCATATCAATCGATTCCTTCAGTAGTGTAGTATCTTAAAGCAATATTAATTAGTTTCAAATTTATAGAGATTGAGATCGATCGCTATCATCGACAGCAAACTCAATATCCTCGTATACTTGCTCGATCGAGAAAGTAAGATTGACACTTTTTAGATCGATCGAGTCACCTGCTTCATAATTAAGAATATACCAATTTCCAGAATCATCTTTGCGATAGAGGTCGATCGCCATCTTATTTGAATCGACTAGAATATAATCTCTCAAGTTAGGATTGCGACGATACATTCTGAATTTATTGCCTCTGTCGTAAGCTTCGGTACTTGGCGACAGTACTTCAACAATTGTGCAATTGCTGTTCTTCCCACGCAAAGTATTCTTCGGGAGTGAATCTAGGAATATTATCTTTTAAGGCAACCATAATTTTAAACCTCTGTTGTTTAGCTAAAGATCGATCGCAGATCCAGCACAAATCCTGACAATACATCCTCACCGCTGAGGTTAGTTGGAGATTCTAGAATCTCTACATCCCGTCCAATTCGATAAATTTCTACTTGTTGCTGTTGGGGATTAATTAGCCAACCTAACCGCACACCATTATCGCGGTACTCTAGCATTTTGGCTTGGAGTTTCGATAGACTGTCACTCTGGGACGATCGCAATTCAATGACAAAATCGGGTACGACTTCTGGGAAAGTCACACCAGGCGGGAGCGCATCGACTTTGGACTGCTGGAGCCACATTACATCAGCAGATTTGAGCGAGCCATTAGGTAGCGTGAAGCCGCCAGAAGAGTCGTATACTCTGCCCAGTCTAGTTTGGCGGTTCCAGATGGCAACATCAGTTGCTAGATCTAGATTTTTGCCAGAACTATCTAACGAAACTGGTGGCATGACGATTAGTTCTCCTGTAGCTGTTAGCTCTAGTCTGAGTTCTGGGTTGTCGTGGCACAAAGCATCGAACTGTTCGCGAGTAACGTGGAGAGTTACGCTCTGAGTATTCAGCAATGGTGTGTGAGTGTCTAGTAATTGCATAATGACTGTATTTTTTAGCTCCATCTATCAGACACAAGAGGAGAGTATTTGTCAATGAATTCCGTACAGGCTTCTTCGTTAAGAAATGCTGCACCCCAGCCAGGAGTGCATATGACACGATCGCTCACATAGCACGTATAGGATGATGGAAACTCTCTATTCATCGGACAAATAAATGAATCGTCTAATTCTAGCTTTCGCTCGCGATAGGGGTCGAAGGTTATTCCATTAACATTATTCGCAAATAAATCACTTGATATATCTCTAACAGAGATAATATGACCGAGCATATGCCATAAGAAATCACTGAACCTTTCACAGAGAAGGACGTAGCTTCCATCGATTATTTCAGACGATTTAAATCCGTAGTCTTCTGCTAAATCTAAACAAGACTCAAAATATACTGGTGGATCGGCTTTTAGCTCATCTTCTGCCAATACAAAGCATGTGAACACCTCTTGATTCTCTACAAATATGCGGAAATGACCTGGATCTAAGCGAGAGTATTCTAATGGCACAATGCCATCTTGAGAAGGTTCCTCCTGCGAGATAGGATGCTTGTCTATTGCAGTCATAATGCCAATCATTGAGTAATCACTTGGCTTAATCGGCTCTGCAAACCATTTGCTAAAAAAATCAATTGGATGAATTTGCAGTGGATTCATAAATATTAAATTAAATTCCTAAACTATTTATGCTCTAGTTGTAGGGTGGGCAAACTTTAAAACAGCGATCGCCTATCGAAGCTAATTCCCTTGCACACCAATTCTATCAATTGCGGTAGATAACTCGATCGATTGTTGGTGCTTCGTCCCTACTCGACCGCGAATGAATTGCGGGCTAATGTAATAAAGTCCACTTAAGTGGACTAAAGAATAGTGAAATCGCCATTTCCTCTTTCAGTCTACTTCAGTAGACTTTATCCGGTTAGCCCGCGATTTATCTGCGGGCGGATGAAACTAAGCACTAAAACATTTACCCTGGCGTGGTGCGTTACGCTGGCGCGGTAAAACACCCTACCGAATCGATTAAGCCATTAATTCTCGCACGTCGGTTACTTTACCTGTCACCGCTGCCGCAATTACCATCACTGGCGACATCAATAATGTCCGCCCCGATGAAGAACCTTGACGACCTTTGAAGTTACGATTGGAAGATGAGGCACTCAGTTGTCGTCCGACTAATTTGTCGGGATTCATCGCCAAGCACATCGAGCACCCAGCTTCGCGCCATTCAAAGCCTGCGTTTTTAAAAACCACGTCTAACCCTTCGGCTTCGGCTTGTTTTTTCACCCGCTCGGAGCCAGGGACGATGAAGGCTTTGACTCCGGTGGCTACTTGTTTCCCTGCGGCGAATTTGGCGGCTTCGCGTAAGTCGGTGATGCGTCCGTTGGTGCAGCTCCCGACGAAGCAAACATCGACTTTGGTGCCGATAATTGGTGCGCCTGGAGCGAGATCCATGTACTGGTAGGCTTCTTCGGCGATCGCTCTCTCATCCACAGGCATCTGTGCTACTGTCGGGATGGGTTCGTCTACACCGATTCCCTGCGCGGGGGTGATGCCCCAGGTGACTGTGGGGGCGATGTTGGCAGCATCGAAGACGACGACATCATCGTATTCGGCATCTTTATCGCTGTGGAGGCTTTCCCACCAAGCGATCGCTTTTTCCCAATCCGCACCTTTGGGGGCAAAATCGCGATCTTTGAGATAATCATAGGTGACTCGATCGGGATTGATATAGCCGCAGCGCGCACCACCTTCGATCGCCATGTTACAGACGGTCATTCGGGCTTCCATATCCATCTGCTCGAAAGTGGTGCCAGCGAACTCGTAAGCATAACCTACGCCGCCTTGGACGCCGAGTTTGCGAATGATGTGGAGGATGACATCTTTGGCATATACCCCTGGTTGGAGGGTGCCGTTGACTTCGATTTTGCGGACTTTTAATTTGCCTAAAGCCAGGGTTTGGGAGGCTAAAACGTCGCGCACCTGAGAGGTGCCAATTCCGAACGCGATCGCGCCAAATGCGCCGTGGGTAGAGGTGTGACTGTCACCGCAAGCAATGGTCATTCCTGGCTGTGTCAGCCCTTGCTCTGGGGCAATTACGTGGACGATGCCTTGGCTGCCAGAACCGACGTTGTAGAATCTAATGCCGTGCTCTTTGGTGTTATTTTCGAGATGTTGCATCATCTCTTCGGCGAGGCTATCGGCGAGGGGGCGCGATTGGTCTTCGGTAGGTACGATATGATCGACGGTGGCGACGGTACGTTCGGGATAGGGTACTTTCAATCCTCGATCGCGCATCATGGCAAAGGCTTGGGGGCTGGTGACTTCATGGATTAGGTGCAAGCCGATGAATAGTTGGGTTTGTCCCGACGGTAAGATGGCGACGGTGTGTGCGTCCCAGACTCGATCGAATAATGTATTTTTGCTCATGGTTTGAATTAGGGGATAGGGGATAGCTTAATTATCTTATCGCTGATAAACGAGCCGAAATCGACGTGGCGAACCCGATTCTAATGTATCGATAAAATCTTCAAACGATACTAGATCTAAACCATCATTTGTAAATCGATTTAGTTCGGCTTGAGTTAGTGCAAATGGGGGATTTTCGCCAGCCAGATCTTCGAGATTACGCCCGCGACAGACGACTAATAATTTGCCGTTAGGAGCGACGAAATTACTAATGCACTCGATCGCATTGGGGCGAATATTTGCAGGTAAAGCTTGAATCGTATAAATTTCAATCACGAGATCGAAACTTAATTTCCATTCGGCTGGGGCGGTAAATAAATCGGCGACTTGATAATTTACCTGCGAGTCTGGAAATCTTTGGTGACACCAATCGATCGCAGTTTGAGATAGATCGAATGCCGTTACTTTAGCACCGAGTTTAGCTAGATATTCAGCATCGTCGCCCAACCCACAACCGACAACTAATACCTGTCGATCTTGCACGACTACGTTAGATTTTTCGATCCAGTCTGATAACCAATAATTCAGCCCGCGATCTGCCCACGGAATTGCATCGGCATTCCCGTTTGCTTCAGCATATAGAGCTTCAAACCAGCCAGTATAATCTCCCTGCTGATAAGAGGCTTGTACTAATTCGCGAATTCGCGAGCGAGAGTTAGTCATAAGTTTTATTTCCTAATCGTAATTTAAACTAACCGCGAATGAAAAAGTAAGTAGTCATACTTATAGCGACGATCGATACAAACCGTCGAATAATTATTGATGGAATCTGGCGGGCAAAATTGGCGATAACATAACCACCAAGAGCACCACCAACAGCCATCAGAATTGCTTGCTGCCAAGCGATGATACCTGCGAATAAGAAAGGCACGATCGCGATGCCATTGATACAGGTTGCTAAAAATGACTTTAACGCATTCATCGCATGAATATTTTTAATATTGAAAAAAGTTAAAGTTGCCAACATTAAAATTCCAATTCCCGCGCCAAAGAAGCCACCATAAATTGAGATTATCAGTTGTGCGGTAACTAAATAAATTAGTTGCAGTGGCTGGGATGAATTCTCTCGACTGAAGGATTGCAGCCATTTTTTGAAAGGTTCACCGAAGATGAATACAATAGTTGCCAGTAATAATAAATAGGGAATCAGCTTTTTAAAAACATCGGCAGATGTATATAGTAAGGCGATCGAGCCGAGCAATCCACCCGCGAGACTAACGATACTTAAAATTAGCATCGATCGCCGCTCGACATCCAGATCGCGGCGGTATGCGCCCGCACTTGCCAAACCAGCCACCCAGAGGGCAGTATTATTGGTAGCATTAGCCGCGATCGGCGATATGCCAGTAAAGATTAGCGTTGGAAAGCTAATGAAACTGCCGCCACCAGCCACTGCATTCAATCCGCCAGCGATAAAAGCAGTCGCAAATAACAACAAACCATTGAGATATGTAAGTGGCGGTGCGATCGGCATTATATTAGCCTTTAATTAAACGCCTCCGAATAAATTCGGGGCTAGTGTTGCAAAGTCCGCCTTCGCGGACTGATATATTAATTTAGTCCGCGAAGGCGGACTTTGCATCATGAGCGACGGTTTCCAACCGCTGAGGTTATCGATAACTACCTAGATTACTCGATCGTCAATTAATTCGGTTTAATCCCAATTAATAGAGCCAATTCTAACCACTTCCAATAACAATCTACATCATCAAATCCAATCTCACGCAGATATCCAAGTTGGGTTTCGACATCGAGTAATTTATTAGATGGGTCTTCATTTTCGGGTGTATAACCAATCTTGGTTAGGAACTGAATATGAATATTTTGATTGGGTGAGGCAACGTGTTCGAGATTGGCAAATACGCCGCCAGGGGTTAATAAATTAAATATTTCCTCGTATAGCGAACGCTTGCGATCGTGAGTGACGTGATGAATGGCAAAACTCGAAACGATCGCATCAAATTGACCGAGATCTGGTAATCGATCGTCTAAATTATGACTGATAATTTCGATCGATCTATCTTCTTGAAATCTCGCTCTGGCTTTTTCTAGCATCACTGGCGAAAAGTCTATAGCTAGTCCCGTCGCCTGAGATCGATCGATTTTGAGCAATGCCATCAGTCTCCCGTCGCCAGTACCCAAATCGAGAATTCTCTGGGCAGTTTTTGGGATATAGTCCAGTAAGACAGCTTCACCCTCGGTTCGATGGGGAATACTATCTGCTTTGGCTAGATAGCCGATGGCATGTTCGGTAGTAGACCATAGATTTACCATGATATTGCGCGTAGGCTGCGGTAATGGTTGCTGTGGGGTTGTATCAATACTATAGACAAGGTGTTTGTGCTTGTCCAATATATATTAAGGATATTATTAATACTTTAAAAGTATTAATCTCAAACAAAGCTTGTCGAAACAATAATCCCCGTCTAACTCCGCTATTTATCGATCGAATAATATGCTCAGAGAAATAGATCGCAATTTGTGGGTTGTCGAACAACCATTCAAGTATTTTGGCTTGGAAGTAGGTACGAGAATGACGCTCGTGCGATTGAACGATGGCAATTTAGTGGCAATATCACCAATTAAGCTCGATTCAGAAACAGTCGATCGAATCGATCGATTAGGT
>NZ_PVWO01000302.1 GCF_003003845.1 Chamaesiphon polymorphus CCALA 037
CCCATCCACCCATCCACCTCTATGAGCCTACGCGACCAATTTAATAAATTTACAGGCAAAACCCAATTTGTCGTATCTCGAATTTTCATCCATCTCGGTGGTGAAGAAGTATCGCCACTCCTGGGTATCTTAAACCAAGCTGCCAGACAAGCGATCGAATCTGATGGCGATCTAACCATTGTCGGTGAAGGATTGGTCGAAATCTGTCAAAACCTGTTGCAATACGATACTTATTGGCGATCGGCAGCCAATGAAGGCGATGTATTCTGGGACGAAGGCGGAGCTGGCGACTATGCCAACGAATTATTTACCGATTCAGCCGGACGCTATTTGAGCGAGCCAGATCTGAGCCAACCAAATAACCCCAATGCCCGTTTAACGCTCAATCCAACTCGCAATTTGATCTTGATGCTCACCGTTGCTTTTGAAGGTGAAGAACCCAGCATCGAAGCAGATTTATCCAATATGTCCGCGCTCAAGATTGCCCTTAAAGCTATAATCAATCTGCATTATCAAGAACGCCTGCGCGCGATTTATATCCATTTTTCACCAGCACGATTTGGCGACGAACTTACCGACGACCAAGTTCTTCTGAATTTTCCCGAATTGATTCCATTGTAAATATATGTCTCGATCGCGATCGCGATCGGTTTAGGTTTAAGCCAACATTGGCTTAAACCTTTTTCAATGCCAAAATCTAGGCGTCTAGATGCGGTTACCTCGATCGAATCGATCGGTTTACAGGGTATTTTGGCAATGAGTCGATCGAGTAACATGAATGTAAAAGCTGCAATCTACAAGTGTCAATTTCTAGATCTGCCTTCAGCTTCACTGTTAGTAGTATGTCGATCGGTAGATTGAGATTACAAGTCTTTAATCGTCCCAAGAATTAGCTAAAATAAGAACATCCAATAGTCATGAAATCAGCCTATATGTTACGTCGATTAGCGATCGTTTTTATGGCTTTGACCTTATCTTTCACTTCTGTCGCTTGCGGCTCTGGAGATGGAGATCGGTCAATTCAGGGACAAAATCGAACGAGTACTTCCATTCAAAGTCCCGCCGTCAGCAATAACACCAATCAAAAACCGATCGCGGATGGTAAGTATCCCGTCCAGCAAGCCACCTATAATGATGGCAACGGTGAATATACCCTGATGCTCCTAAATACGCCTGCTGGTACTCCTCCCGTGTATCGCACTACCAATCTTCAGATGGCACGATTGACTGATGAAGAAGTCAAAGCCAATGAAAAGACTTATTTCAAGTCAGAAAATGGGCAAGTTTCTTTACACATGCCAGAAGACTTTAAAATTGAGTACGTTCACAACGTAACTCAAACTCAAACTAATCCCCAAACCGGACAAAAAGAAACTGTCGTCGTTAAGCGAGAATCTAACTTCTGGGCACCATTTGCTGGATCTGTCGCTGGCTCGCTCGCCGGACAAGCGATCGGTAATGCGTTGTTCAGACCGCAGTACTATGTACCCCCTGTCTATAGTTCTGGTGGTATCCTGCGCGGTTATGGCGGTTACGGTAGCAACTACGGTCAAGCCGTACAGAGCTATCAAACTCGCTACAACAGCCAACCTCCAGCAGTAGTCAACCGTAACACGTTACGGACGACAGGTCGATTGAATAACAATAACTTCAATAACAACAATTTCAACACCAACCGCTCGGTCGAACGCAATCGTTCGACAGGTTCGGGCTTCGGTACTAGCAACCTCCGCCGCTCCAACAACCAGTACAATAGCCGTCCTTCCGGCGGTTCCAGTCGGAGCTTCGGTAGTGGCGGTCGCAGCCGTTCTAGTTCTGGATTTGGCAGTCGCCGTCGGTAATCTAGGGATTAGGCTTTAGGCTTTAGGCTTTAGGTTGCAGGCTCTGGCATAAAATATGCTCGCTCTAACAGCTAGCCGCTAATACCTAATATCTAACACCTAATCTTTAACACCTAAAGCCTAAAACCTCTAAAGCCTAATACCTAAGACCTAACACCTAAAGCCTAATACCTAAGACCTAACGCCTAAAGCCTAAAACCCCAGAACCTATAGTATGCTGATAATTACCCATTGCAGCACTACACATTAGATTATGGCAGTCAAAAAAGGAGATTCCGTTCGCGCGATCGCTAGTTCCTTGGCAAATAGCCTCGAAGCAAAAGCTAGCGATGCCAGATTTCCCAAATATTTATTTGAAACCAATGGTGAGGTACTAGACCTACGCGGCGATTACGCGCTAGTAAAATTCGGACAAGTCCCCACCCCAAACATTTGGCTGCGACTCGACCAGTTGGAGGGGGTTTAGACTTCAATTGACCATCGATCGGTAATTTTTGTCAAAACCATCAATTACCCCAACTAATCTTGCGATCGATCCTAAATCCCTAATTTTTCTCACGTAGCAGTTCTTGAATTTGTCTGAGCGCGACTGGCAGAATATTAAATACCGCCCAACCCGCCGCAGCTCCTAGGGGTGCCAAGACGATCAAAAGCCGAAAGTCGAAGTCCATAACGATTTCCTTGAATTTAAAGTAAAAGATTTATGAGCGATATAACTATCGCTTATCTACTCTAGCAGAATTACTGACGGCTATTCGCGATGTCTTTAAACTGTTATTAATTCAACGTTTTGGAGACCTAAGCCTAGGTTGCGACTCGCATAAATATAGAGTTGCAATGTTAAGATTTGCGATCGCAGCTACACCCTTAAATTTAAGTTTGCCCCTGCCCTCTCTCCCCGACCGATAGCCATCGGACTTGGGAGCGGGCAGATTTTTTATGCTGACAATTGCGACTTTGAAGGCAAAATTATTACTGCGTTACAATAGAGATTAGACGTTAACGGCGATCGATCCTTTGCCACGCAATAATCCGGTGTTGGCACCAGGACAAATATAGCTCAAAGGTTGTTGTGACGGAAACTGTTGCCAAATCTTATCGACACTGCGAAGTTGACGCGGCCAATGAAAAGTTTTGGCAGTTCGTAGCGGCACGGGTGCGCCAAATCGATCGGGTAACAAGTGCCTGCCTGTAAAGAGCACGCCCCCAACTCCCGCATAATAAAAACAAGCCGATCCGGGTGAGTGCCCAGGAGTCCAAATTGCATGTATGCTATCTTTAATATTAAATTTGTGCTGGAAAGTAGTAACTTTAAGTTCTGGGAGTAAGTAGGCTTCTTGTTCTTGAGCGATCGCTTCACAGCCTAATTCAGTAACGATCGCCGTGGTTTGTCCGATACCACCACGATGGGTAATTGCCAACCAATTGACACCCCCACGATCGGCAATAAACTGTCGATGCAAATCGTGCCAAGCCGGAGCGTCAATTAAAATATTTCCAATCGGTGTTAAGACTAGATAAGCCGTACCACCTAATGTGTCGCGATTGGGAGCAAAGGCAAAAATACCTGGTAGAATCTCTTTTGGCAGTTTATCGATCCCAGATTTAATTCCAAGTGTTGGCTGTGACAAATTTGATTCTGGTTGCATAAACGCGCTTACTCAACAAGGGTATATATTTTAGCAATTTCTAGATCGACAAGTAACGTTATAGTAGCAGCCTAGATACCGATCGCATTCGACACATCGATGGCCATAATTAGTTTTAGCTCGATCGATTACTTATAATTTAATACATGTGGTTGTCTTTCCTATTCATCTTAATCTTATCGGGTATTCTGACATATATTATTCTGCGGCAAACTGTTAGCAAGTTGACCGCAGTGCCGCTATGGATCTTGTGGGCGATCTTGATGTTGCCGCCGTTACTGACGGGAGCGACAGTCACATGGAGCAGACAAATCCCACCTTTACCTGTAGCAATTGTCGTTTGCTCGATTTGCTGGGTATTATATTGGCGACTACTGGATTGGGGACGACCGAACCCGCGCACGCTGGCGAAGCCTCCCGACCCGCAAATTATGAGTGAAGCCGCTGTGAACGAGCATTCTGCCACCACTCGCACCACAGAGCCAGAATTGACAGCCTTGCCAGAGGAGCCAGAGCCAATCGAAGAAAATCGACCTTTAAGACCGATCGAAGCCGAAGAAGAGGCAACCTTAAGAACTTGCTTTGCATGGAATATCTTTTTTCTCGAAAAAATCGAGTATCGCCCGCAAGCCGTACTATGTCGCGGTAAGTTACGTACTGATGCCGATAGTGCATATGCGACGATCGTCCGCAACATTACAGACTTATTTGGCGATCGCTTCTTTATATTATTTCAGTATAGTTTATCGACAGGCAAACCATTTTTCGCTTTAGTCCCGCGTCCGGAACATACCCAAATTACTCGATCGCGTCGCTACGTGGATTATACGATCGCGGTGTTGCTACTGTTGCTGACACTCGTGCCTACGACTTACTTTGGGGCAGCCTTAGCTGGATTGCCCAAGGGCGATTTCGGTCAGATCGTCAGTGCTGGGTGGCCTTACGCAGCAAGTATTATTTTTATGTTAGGTATTCGCGACGTCGGACGATATTTAGTCGCTAAGTTTTATAAGATCGATTCTACCCTACCATACTTTATTCCGCTACCTTTTCTACCCGGTACCTATGGCTGTCTGGTGCAAATGCGATCTCCCATTCCCGATCGCAAGGCCGTCTTCGATTTGGGCTTTGTCGCTTCGATGTTAGGTTTGGTGACCTCGATTCCGATTTTACTGTGGGGACTGAGCCAGTCTCAAACCGTCCCCCTCGATCTCAAATCGACCTTATTTAACTTCCACTCATTCAATCCCCGCTTTTCGCTGTTGATGACGTTATTGAGTAAGTTAGCTCTAGGCAGCCAATTTGTGGCCGAACGCGCGATCGATTTAAATAGTGTCGCGATCGCTGCTTATATCAGTTTGCTAATTATTACGATCAATTTGATGCCATTACGCCGACTCGATGGCGGTTATATCGTTCATGCCATGTTCGGTCAAAAACCGAGTGCGATCGTCTCGCAGCTAAGTAAAATCATTTTAGTAATTCTCGGCATTATCCGGTTGAGAGCTTCCGAAGCTGGCAATACCGATTTATTATTTCTGGCGATCGTGATTTCTCTAATTCCCGCGATCGACGAACCCGCACTCAATGATGTTTCCGATTTAAATAACTGGCGCGATGGTTTGGGTGTGTTTATTTTAGGAATTTTAGTTTTAACTTTGATTCCGGTACCAGCAGTTTTGATGCAGTGGTTGGATATTTAGGCTTTAGGTTTTAGGTTTTAGGCGTTAGCCGTTAGGCGTTAGGTTTTAGGTTTTAGGCAGAAATCGATCGCTGGTAGCGTGTCTTTTTTCTTCAACGATCGAGTGCCGCTGTCATCGATCGAGTGCCTCATTCGATCGTCCTAATTTGCTGAGATTTGGGCAATTGTCAAGAAATCATGACAATTACGATCTCTAAGATGGCGCAAAATCGTTAAACCCTGTAAATTGAGAGCGATCCCCCCTTGACCGATCTGGGTAAAGTCTTGTTAGATAGTAAATATACCTAGTCAACCCACATCGCTAGCCACTTAAAGTTATAAATACTTGAAGAACTAGCAAATGTATCGATCGGGATATTTTAAAAAACCGCAACTTAGTCACCTGCGATCGAAATTAATCTTTCGGTCTGGCAGATATTAGAAATTTAATAAATCACTCGAACATAGTTAGTCGATCCACTAAATGTGGTTATGGTTAAGCCAAATATAAGACTAACTAACGATCGCAAATTTTCTTAAGTGACAACAAATGTGGATACAAATGCAATCGATTTGTCATCTACACCTTATTCGGAGATCGGATCGTGACGATAGACAACGCATTAGAAGACATGACTCTCAGACAGCTACGTCGCGTAGCTAGTGTCTGTGGAGTGTCCCGTTACAGCAGGATGCGGAAATCCCAACTCCTGGAAGAAATTCAGAAAATTCAGAGTAAATCTACTCAAAGTCCATCTACAAAACTGGAGGCTCAATTAGAAGTGGAAGCAGGAAAATTTGAACTTGGCGTCGATGTCGATCTTACTGCTGAGGAACTAGCAGCCGTAGATGAAGGGTTAGGCGATCTACCTGGCGGTTATGGCGATAGTCGAATTGTCCTACTACCACGGGATCCGCAATGGGCTTACGCTTACTGGGACATCCCGATCGAGCACAAAAACGAGCTGCGCTATCATGGCGGCCAACAATTAGCTCTGCGGATCTATGATGTTACGGATATCAATTTAGACCACCAAAGTCCTCATAGCATTCAAGAATACCCGATCGATGAGATGGCTAGAGAATGGTACCTACCCATTCCCGTGAGCGATCGCTCTTACACGATCGACATCGGTTACCGTTGTGGTGACGGTCGTTGGTTGGTACTAGCTCGCTCGACATCGGTAAATATTCCCCCTGTCTATCCTTCTGACTGGATCGAAGATATCTTCATCACCGTACCTTGGGAAGAAGAACTCGTCGGCAAGACTTTTGTCGAACTCGTACCTCCCAGCCGTAAAGCAGGCGATAGCAGCAATGCTGGCGCGAATGCAACTGGCGATAATGCCATCTACGAGCGGATCTTTGGCATGGCAGATTCGGTAGAATCCTTGAGAATTGCTGGTTCGCTGTATGGTTCGATGCAACACGCACCGATCGAATCGATCAGCTCCTTTGTCTTCCCTTCGGGTGTTGGCATGTGGGCACTACCTACCGCTTCTGGCGTGAATATGTCGGGCGTGGGTATGTCGGGTATCGGGATGGAAGTCGGCGAGCGTCAGCGTCAATTCTGGCTGATTGCCGATGCTGAATTGATCGTCTACGGTGCTACCGAACCCGATGCGACAGTATCGATCGGCGGACGCCAAATCAAGCTCAATCCCGACGGTACGTTCCGCTTCCAGATGTCCTTCCAGGATGGCAATATCGACTATCCGATCGTGGCTGTCGCTAAAGATGGCGAACAACAACGCTCTGTACACATGACATTCGATCGGGCAACTCCTTCGCGGAATACTAATACCAAGGAAGAAGCAGTACCTGAAAAATGGTTCTAGATCGACTCGGTAACTAGCTTTCAGTAGCTATTTATCTAAATCTATACATAATCTCCACTAATCTCGATGGTTGGTGGGGATTATTTTGTTAGGATCGATTTGTATGCCCGATCGCTTTTAGATATTTGGAATAAATTAGATAATCTCAATCTCCCTTTCCCCTAAAATCTTGAGT
>NZ_PVWO01000303.1 GCF_003003845.1 Chamaesiphon polymorphus CCALA 037
CATCCACTCATCCACTCATCCACTCATCCACCCATCCACCCATCCACCCATCCACCCATCCACCCCTCTCCCCGTCCTCTAACGCGAGCGCAGCATGATTACTGTACTCAATATTTTGCTTATTGAAGACAATCCTGGCGATATTCGACTATTACAAGAAATATTACGCGAGGTGACGACTACTCGGTGTCGGATTACCCCAGTTATGACCCTAGCTGAAGCGATCGAGCAATTAGCTCTGGTTGAGGAAAAGGCCGCTAAAGGTCTGGAACACAGCCGTTTTGATGCGATCTTACTGGATCTTTCCCTCCCCGATAGCCAAGGACTCAGCTCGTTTCTGACGCTTCACCAGCGCGATGCCAATATCCCGATTATCGTCCTGACGGGGCTAGACGACCAAAATCTGGCCATCTCCGCCATGCAACAAGGCGCGCAAGATTACCTAGTCAAAGGCCAAGTCGATAGTAACTTATTACTGCGATCGATCCGTTATGCGATCGAACGCGAACGTACCGAAACAGCTCTACGTCAAGCCAAAATCGATCTCGAACTTCGGGTGCTCGAACGCACTCAAGATCTCCAACAAATTAACGATCGATTGCAGCAAGAATTGCTCGAACGTCACAAAGCGGAAGCAGCACTCCAAATCTCCCAATCGCGATTTGCCGGAATTTTGGAAATTGCTAGCGATGCCATCATTGCAGTAGATAGCAACCACACGATCGCTCTATTCAACCAAGGAGCCGAACACATCTTTGGTTATCAAGCCTCAGAAGCGATCGGGCAATCCCTCGATCTCTTGCTCCCTGCGGGATTTGTCGATGTCAATCGCGAGTGCGTCCGTTGGCACCTCACCCCCGAGCTATCGACTGGGGAGCGTGTCGCTCGACCGCTGGAGAACAGACGACAAGTCATCGGTACCAAACGCGATGGCCGCCAATTTCCGGCAGAAGCCTCGATTTCCTATTTAGAATTTGGTGCCGAAAAAGTCACCACGATTATCTTGCGTGATGTCACCGAACGCCAACAGATCGAGAATGACTTACGCAATGCCCTTCAGAAAGTCAACTTTCATTTTGAAAATTCGCCCCTGGCCGCGATCGAATGGGATCGCGAGTTTCGGGTCAGTCGCTGGTCGGCAACAGCAGAGAAGATCTTCGGGTGGTCGGCAGCTCAAGTTTTGGGCAAACGTCCCGATGAATGGAAATTTGTGGTGCCAGAGGATGCCGACCGGATTAGTGAAATCATGGAGCGACTCACTTCTGGCATCGAAGTTAGCAACGTCACCATCAATCGCAACTATTGTCAAGACGGCACGATCGTTAACTGCGAGTGGTATAATTCAGTCCAGCTAGACGATACGGGTTGTATGGCATCGATCTTTTCGCTGATCTTGGATGTAACCGATCGACATCAAATGGAGCGGATCAAAGATGAGTTTATCGCGATTGTCAGCCACGAACTGCGCACGCCACTGACTTCGATCTATGGTTCGCTGAAGATGTTGGCCAGTGGCTTGTTACACGACCAGCCAGCCAAGGAAAAGCGGTTATTAACTATTGCCGTCGATAGTACCGATCGCTTGATGCGATTGGTAAATGATATCCTCGATATCGAACGGATCGAGTCGGGTACGGTGCAAATGATCAAATCGGTCTGCAATGTTTCGGAATTAATGGCTAAAGCCGTCGATGAGATCGAACCTATCGCCGAGAAAGCTGGCGTCCAGCTTAGTGTCAGCGATACAGGCGGTCAAGTGTGGGTCGATTGCGATCGAATGATTCAAACTTTCACCAATTTACTCGGTAATGCCATTAAATTTTCGCCCAGTGGTAGTACGATCTGGTTTACTGCCACCAAACAAGCCGGACAGATGCTCTTCCAAGTCCGAGATTGCGGACGGGGGATTCCGAGTGACAAATTGGGCGTCATTTTTGAAAGATTCCAACAAGTAGATGCTTCGGATGCGCGCAGTGGTGAAGGGACTGGTTTGGGTTTAGCAATTTGCCGCAGTATAATCGAGCAGCATGGTGGCAATATCTGGGTTGAAAGTATTTTAGGTAAAGGCAGTACATTTTCTTGTATTATCCCTCGATCGCCTTCCCCACAAGATAGCAATCCGAGTAGCCGAGTGGGAACTAATCGGGCATCGATCGGTTAGAGAGATTTCTGAATATAAGTGACGATCGCACGCAAACCTAGTTCGTAGCTATGAGAGCCAAACCCGCTAATTTGACCGACGACAACGCTTGAAATAAATGAGTGGTGCCGAAATGATTCGCGATGGTAAACGTTACTCAGATGCACTTCTACCGTCGGAATTTTCACCCCAGAGATCGCATCGCGGATGGCAATACTCGTGTGCGTATAAGCTCCCGCATTAATGACAATACCCTGATGCCGCTCTCTAGCTGCATGGATGGCATCTACCAACACACCTTCATGATTCGATTGCAAAGACTCGACTTTAGTCCCCAAAGACAGACCTAATTTCACTAGTCGATCGTCGATTTGAGCCAATGTTGACGCACCATAAATCTGTGGCTCTCGCAGTCCTAATAGGTTTAAATTTGGCCCATGCAAAATTAGCACGCTCAAATTACTAAGAGCGCGCTCCTCCAGCAGACTAATTTCACTAACGATCGACATATATTTAGTTCGGTCTTTAAGCCTATCGACGTTGGCGGACTCGATCGTCTACCGGAATGGGAATCAGTTCGGGTTCGGGCTGGATTTCCGGGCCAAGCAACGCTTCGATGAGCTTGTTAGCCCAGTGCTTTAACTTTTCTAGCACTCTTTCGATATAGTCCATCAGATACCTTACTCCAAGAATTACTAAGCCTGAACCAGTGTCTCCGCCAAATTGTTGGGGTTCTACTAAGTGCGATGTCGATCGCTGTTTAGGTCGCTTACTGTTACCTATTGTAAAGGCAAATCTCATGAGCGTGGGATCTGGATGGCAAAAATTATTTACATAAATTCATGTGTCGATCGAGCCTGTAATTGTTGCAGGGCAATGAATTCATATCGATTTAGACCCGTCAAACGACTTCCTTAATTAAATATTAAGAAAGCTAGAATCTCTATTTACAGAGAAAAATGAGAGAATGTTGGTAGCTACGATCCGGGTCGAGACGGAGTTGGTGTCGGCAGCAGATAGATCGCGCCAGAAATCAGCGTCAAAGCGACCGAGAGCCAAAAAGCAATTAAACCATACAGATGCCAGTTATCGACATGCCAAGGCAGATTTGAGGCCGATAAGGGCGTAATTATCATCGCGATCGCCACAATCTGAGAGATCGTCTTGAGCTTACCCCAAATATTTGCACCACTAATTTGGGTTTGACCCACTCGCCAACCCGCGATCGTCAATTCTCTGGTCAGAATCAAACAGACACCGACGGCGGGTACTAGATGTAGCTCGATTAAAACTAACAGCGGAATCAAAATCAGTAGCTTGTCCACCAACGGATCTAGAAACTTGCCTAAATCGGTAACTAAATCCAACTTCCGAGCCAGATAGCCATCGAGCCAATCCGTCAAAGCCGCCACTACAAAGACTCCCAACCCAATCCACCGCAAGGTAACACGATCGCTATAAAGGCAATAAACGACTACAGGTAAACCCAGCAGCCGTGAGAGTGTGATCGAATTTGGTAAATTCATAATGGTGGATGGGTGGATGGGTGGATGAGTGGATGAGTGGATGAGTGGATGAGTGGATGAGTGGATGGGTGGATGAGTGGATGGGTGGATGGGTGGATGGGGAACCCCTTACTCCAGTGCCTAAAACCTAAAGCCTAAAACCTAAAGCCTAAAACCTAAAGCCTAAAGCCTAAAACCTAAAGCCTAAAACCTAAAGCCTAAAGCCTAATCTCTTTTCCAAAAAAGTCGTCATCACAAATAGTGTGAACGGGATAATTTGCGGGCATACTGAGGGTAAGTCATCGTTCGATCGCACTACAACTAGAGATTAGCTCCAGTGACATTGACAACATCGTCGGACGACAATGTTAGAGTGTAAACGCGCTTGCTGTAGATAACTGTATTATTATCGATTCGGTGAGTTTACCAGAAACCTCTCATCTACTACTTTAAAGTAATCCTTGCACAAAGCTGGCTACACTGACAGAGCGGCGCACTCTGGCGAGGATACCTCGCCTTAGAAGTGTGACAAGAATCGTTCGCGAAGTAGGAGGAAGCCCGACCTTGTCTTAACTGGATCTCTTCTACCCTCAGTATATTGAAACCAACAGTATGGACAATCGACATTACAACGTTCAAACTCCAACGCAGATCTCCCTTCAAGAGGCGATGGCTTCAGTACCTTTTCTGAGTGAATTGCCAGCCGCAGCGGTAGCACCCGTGCTAGCTCATGCCGCCATTCGCAATCATCCCGCCAATCAGACGATCTTACTGGAAAATGATTGGGGTGGCTCGGTGTACTTTGTCCTGAGCGGTTGGCTCAAAATCCGCACCTATAATGCAGATGGCCGCGAAATTACCTTAAATATCGTCGGTACAGGCGAAATCGTCGGTGAAATGGCCGCACTAGAACAAGTACCACGTTCTACTGATGTCTTGAGCCTGACTCCAGCCACGATCGTCAATATCCCCGCTGAAGATTTTGTCCGTTTGCTCAAAACCGAACCATTAGCGGGAATGCGCTTGGCACAACTTATGGCCAGACGCTTGCGCCAAGTCAATCGTCGCCTCCGCTTGCGGGAATCAAATAGTGCCTCTAGAGTTGCCGATACACTCCTATTTTTAGTTGAAGGACAGGGCAAAACAGTCTCTAGTGGTATGGAAATTCCCAATTTGCCACATCGCGAACTCAGTAGTATGAGTGGTTTGGCCAGAGAAACCGTCACCCGCGTACTGACCAAAATGGAAGCAGCGGGACTAATCGCCCGCAATCAGGATATACTCTTAATTCCTGATGTATCGGCTTTAGAAGCCAGTATCGTTTAGATGGGGATGGGGGACTAAAAGTTTCTTAGCTTCCTTAAAATGTCAGGATCGATCGAATTACTTCGCCGCGACGCATTGCATCAAAGGCATCATTGACACGATCGATCGGCATGACATTACTTACCAGATCGTCGATATTAATCTTGCCCTCCATATACCAATCGACGATCTTGGGGACATCAGTACGCCCTTTAGCCCCACCAAACGCCGTACCCTTCCAGACTCGTCCCGTAACTAATTGAAAGGGTCTGGTAGCGATTTCTTGTCCTGCTCCTGCGACACCGACAACCACGCTCACGCCCCACCCTTTGTGACAGCATTCTAGAGCTTGACGCATTAAGTTAACATTGCCCGTACACTCAAAGCTGTAGTCAGCACCACCCTTGGTCAAATCCACCAGATAGGCAACCAAATCTCCCTCAACCTCTTGAGGATTGACAAAGTGAGTCATCCCCAATTTTTCAGCCAAAGCGCGTTTGGCTGGATTGATATCGATACCGACAATCTGGTTTGCACCGACCATCCGTGCGGCTTGAATCACATTCAAACCCACACCCCCCAAACCGAACACCACTACATTCGCACCGACTTCGACTTTGGCCGTATTAATCACCGCACCAATACCAGTCGTCACCCCACAACCGATCAGGCATACTTTTTCAAATGGGGCATCGGGACGGATTTTTGCGAGTGCAATTTCGGGCACGACCGTATAGTTGGCAAAAGTCGAAGTCCCCATATAGTGATGCAACATCTCGCCCTGATAAGAAAAGCGACTGCTACCATCGGGCATCACACCGCGCCCTTGAGTGAGCCGAATCGCTTGACAGAGATTGGTTTTACCGCTGAGACAATAATCGCAATTCCGGCACTCTGGGACGTATAAAGGAATCACGCGATCGCCTGCTTTAAGCGTCGTTACACCCGCTCCAACCTCGACGACAACCCCCGCCCCTTCATGACCTAAAATCGCCGGAAATAAGCCTTCTGGGTCGGCTCCCGACAAGGTATAAGCATCGGTATGACAGACACCTGTGGCTTTAATTTCGACGAGAACTTCTCCCGCTTGTGGCGGTGCGAGATCGACGGTGGTAATTTCTAGGGGTTTACCTGCTTGGAAGGCGACGGCGGCTTTTACTTGCATGAATGGGTGGATGAGTGGATGAGTGGATGGGTGGATGAGTAGATGGGTAAAATTGGAACGCAGTTCCAAGCCTAAAGCCTAAAGCCTAAAACCTAAAACCTAAAGCCTAAAGCCTAAAGCCTTCATTACTATAAAGCAGCAATCCACCTCTGAAGGATCGGATTAACCAATTCGGGGGCTTCATCTTGGGGACAATGGCCGACGGCGGGGATTTCAAAAAATTCATCGATCGAGGGCACATTCATCAATTCGCGGCCTAAGGCGATCGGTTCCCACGGATCTGCCGCGCCCCAAATGGCGATCGCCGGACAAGTTAACTGTGGCAATAAATCTTCGGGTAATGGCCCCCAGGAATAGGCGGTAAATTTTAGAAATACGTTGGCTGCGCCTGGATCTGCGGCTGGAGCCATCAAAATATCGATCAATTCATCGGTTACCGCTTCGGGTCGATGATAAGCTTGCAACAGAATATTGCGGACGACTTTACGTTGGGCGAGTCGATCGAAAAAGAAATGGCCGATTGCTGGTACAGTGAGGATAGACTGGAGGACTGGTGTACCCCAGCGTCGATACCAGGGCATTTCGGCACGCTTGCGATCGTGTAATAACCGCAACGAACAATTAAGTAAGGCTACGCCGCTAACTAATTCTGGAGCTGTTACCGCAGCTTGGAGCGCGACGATACAGCCGATCGAGTTACCAACTAAGATCGTCGAAGTCCCAATTACTTCTCGACAAAAATCGACGACTAGTTCGCCCCAAGTTTCAAACGTATACTCAACATCTGTCCCGGCTTGAGGTTTGGCCGAAGCTCCAAAGCCAATCAGATCGATCGCATAACACCGACAATTTTCTGCCAGCACGGGCATATTTTTGCGCCAGTGCCCGACCGAAGCCCCAAATCCATGAATTAGTAACACGGCTGCGCCAGTCGATCCATCAGCCCGATAATTAATTTGATGTCCGCGCCACATCCAAGTAGCATTTGCAGTCGGCGTAGCGATCGAAGTCATAGCAAGAGTTTAGAAGCTGTAGTTTACAATAATGGTATTCTAACGCGATCGAC
>NZ_PVWO01000304.1 GCF_003003845.1 Chamaesiphon polymorphus CCALA 037
AAAATGGCAAGCTATAAAGCTTACCAAGTATTAAATTATTTAGATTTCAATTATACTGTGAAAATCAGATCCGCACGCTCTCCAGGGAAATCTGGTAGTTTGTGCAATTTTACCCAGCAGAAGGTAGATAAGGATGGCAAAACTCGTGAGTATCCACCCGTGGAGGGCGAACGCGAGCTGGGCAATCCCCAGCATTGGTATTGGCAATTCACCTGGAAACAGAAGGACGAGGGGGGTAAGTTTGTTACCCAGACCCAAACCGTGCCGCGCCGTAAGGTCGAGACGGTTCGCAGTCTCATCGAGCAGAATACCTCAGTCGTGGGGATCTTGGAGTACCTGCGCTCGTCGGACTAATTTTCTAAAGTAATTACTTTAGAAAATTTGACGAAATCTCAAGCTTTCAATCTCTACTTAGGCATGAAGCTTACGCCCGCTCGACCGTTATCAAGCGCATTTGAGGGAAATTTCCGATAGGGAATACTATTTTCTAAAGTAATTACTTTAGAAAATACGATCGAATCTCAAGCGTTCAATCTCTGCTCTGGTACTAATATCGCGCTCGATCGAGTGCATTCGCTCGCAGTCGCGAAGCATTCTGTGACTTCTGGCATAACTTGGCCGTTTCGGCCAAGTTATGCTTGACAACTCCAAGTACCTTGATTTAAAAATTGAGTGCCCTCAAGTGTGTTCTACAGCCATCCCGAAGGGAAATCATTTACCTTAATTGCAACTGCGGCTTCCTGGCGAGACACTTCGTGATCGTGTTTAAAGCACTCGATCGAATACTTCAAGCACGACCGATTACTCTCAAATCCGATCCAGTACTTCTAGTTGACGCTCCTCTCACGATCGGATCGTGCCTAGCAATGACTGTGTGCTGAATCGGGAGGGTAAATTTGTCTCGATCATGCGCTCTAATCTCCCCAAAAATCAACCATAACTTGGCAGAGAGTTCTTGAAAATTGCCATTTTTAGAGATGTTGGCACACAATTATCAAAAAAGAACTCATGGCCTTATTATGATTGAATTTAGGTACTCAATGCCAAGTTATGATTGAAAACTCGATCGCCAGCATCCCCTAAAACGACGTATTTTCGTTATTGCGAAGCCAATTTATGGTTGACGATCGTGCCAATTTATGCAAGAAGTCACACATTCCTGCGGGTGAATGACATTTTCTAAAGTAATTACTTTAGAAAATAAATCTAGATTGCCAGCGAATTGGTGGATTCTCGTACCTCGGAGGCTTCACGCGATCTTTGGATGGGGATTGCAGGTAGTTCTTCTGCTCCATTCATCCGCTCCAGCAATTCCACATCCCGACGATCGACATTCACAAAGCCTACGGGTTCCCACCCACTAGCGGTTTGAGTAGCTCTAAACATCAACTTATGGGGACGCATCCGCAACACCCTCAAGCTATCTCCTTCCAGCTCGATTTCGACCCGACTATTCTTAAATTTGCTCTTATGCCCTAATTTTAATCGAGCCATCTCCACCACTCGATCGAACATCGATCGCTGGCTCTTGCTCAAACGTGCGGGTTTGGTCTGGCTCATAAGATTTGCCGCCTTCATCAGGTCGAGATCGCCCACAGCCGCATTCAACCGCTTGCTAATGACGTTCCAACTCGCGCCGACATCGCTGCCTTTATAGATCTCCCCATCTTTGAGATAAGTAATACCTTTGACATTATCGTCCTTACTGAGGTGGAAGCGCACGTTTATATCTGACTCCTCCAACCGAGCGAGCCAAGTTTTCAAATCCAAGCTACTGTTGAGGGTTGAGTCGATGAGTTTGGCGATGTCACTATCTAAATGCTTGGCTCTGGCTTTCTCCCATTTCACTTGCCAAGATGATGAAATCTGGTGCAGTCCGAATTCTGCTTCTATTTCCCGCAGGATCGGTTGGATGCGGTATCGATCGAAACTATCTCTGACGTGTGCGCCGCCGATAGTGACGGCATTGGTGACGATGTGAATGTGGTCGTGGTCGTGGGTCAGGTCGTGTCCCGGATCGTGGCGATCGTGGGCGATGGTGATAAACTGGCATTCTCGATAACCCAAGCCATCCAAGACGCGCAGTGCGATCGCTTCTTTGACTAGATCGTCTACTGCTCCATCCTCCGGCGCAAAGGAGATGGAAAAATGGCGGACGGGTTTTTTGACGTTGGGGCGCAGGTTGGAGATTTGTCTAAACTCCCGCGCTAATTCCGCTGGGGTCGATCCTGCCGAACACTTACTAATAATACGTGGCTTCTTCTTAGGGTCGAGTACATAGTCGAGTACGCCACGAAAACCGCCACCGCGACTAATTTTACCTATTGTCATCTCTATTGCTCAATAAGTCTTGGATTTGCTGTAAAGTCTGCTGGTTGACAGCGATCGTGGCTGCAACCGCTGCTAAATAATCCTCCACCGATTCTCCTTTAGATCGAGCCGCATTCAAAGCTCTGGCGATTTGGTTGAGGTTATTACCCTGTGTCAATAACTCTCGGTAGTTAAGCATCAAATGGGCATAATCCGGATCGGGTAAACTCCCGTTCTTGATGTAAATTCCCTCTAATCCCTTGGCGCGTAAATATTCCGAGCGATTTAAACCCGTTCTTTCGGCGGAAGCATCGATGATTTGTAACTCTCGATCGCTTACTCTTACCTCTATCCGCCGCTCTTTTCCTGCCAAAGTGTCAATTTTTGGCTTGGTCTGGTGTCGATTACTCATTATTACATTTCAACTTACGTCGATTACTTTTTATACATAAATGTAATTTGTTTTGTCACAAATGCAGTTACATGAAATAACACTATTTTTAGCTGAAAAAACAGGTATTTTTGTGAGTTAGTTAGCGATTGAAATAAAGGGAGGTCGAGGGGGAAAAGCACTTGCAAGCTGTGCTAATTTAAGTTTTTAGAGTGAAAAATGTACGGACGAAAGCACAGCTTGCTACCCACTCCCGAACCCGTGTTAACTTAATCCGATTTTAGTGGATTTGTACACTCAGTTGGATTAGCTATTTTGCTGATAAACTTAGAGATTTTTTGGGATTTTTTGGCTGAATTAGTAATTAGCGATTGTCCTATTAGTGCTGCCCTAGTGCCATATCGATCGGGTCAGTGCTATTTGAGTGCTTTCTTATAGCTATTGTATTCCACTCTAGGTGTCATTTTCTAGTGTCATCCCAGTGCCGTGCTAGTGATATAGGAATTTACCTGCTATCACACTTAATTTTAAAGCGGTGCAGTAATTTGTATTAAGTCGTTTTACTATTTTTCAGTAATTACTTAGTTGCCCTGGAAGAGAGAGATCGCAATAATTGAGATTATTAGCTAAATTCTCTTTGTTTGTCATTCGCGTTTATGAGCGGAAAGAGCCAAAATTTATTTACCGTTAGACTCAACGATCGCTATGCTCAAGAGGCAGCGATTGCGGAGTATTTGAAAGACAGTTCGGAAGCGACTGGAAAAGAGAAGGCTACTAAGGCTTTATTAAACTTTTATGAGTCGATCGCTTTATCAGAGTCAGGAAAGGCGAACAAAAATGATATCGAAAGAGCGGCAATTAGATGTTTGCAAAATTTGCATTCTCAAATGTTAGATATCGTTACTTACCATCGGCTTCAGGATGAAGTTAATTTACCCAGTGAAATTTTAAGGTCGATCGGATTGCCGACTTCATCGCTGGAATCGGCAAACCCATCTCCATCGCCCATCGCCACCAGCGATGAGTTTAGCTATGACTTCTCTGCCTTGGATTAGTAACTATGGCTAGGACTAGACGATCTCAATTAAAGTTAGCGATCGATTTTGGTGGCAGTTCGACCAAAGCGATGGCAACGACTGGGGATAAATCGATTCCCCAAAGGGGACGCTACGCGAACGCATTGGTGATGTCCCCAGAGGCAATCGAAGCCAGGAGCGAATATCTGGACGATTATCGTCAACAGTTGGGTGCGGATCTGTTGCATCGCTGTTTTGTGGGGGTGGGCAATCGGTATTTTGCTGTGGGAAGCCTAGCTGTGAGCCTAGGAGCTACCCAAGCTCTCAAACGCCTCAAGTCGCAAACTGTCGCTGCCAAGGTGTTGGCGGTGGTGTCGATTTTGGCTAATCGCTGGAGTTTGGGGCGAAGTTTCGACCTAGAGTTGGGCTGTTTGCTACCGCCTGGGGAGTTTAGCGATCGATCGCAGCTCCAACTTGAGTTAGGCGAGGCTCTGGCAGATTTTGATACGCCTTTGGGGGGTTTGAAGGTCGATCTCAAAGCAATTACCTTCTATCCCGAAGGCTTTGGCATCGTCCATCTCTACCGCTTACAACGCCCTGGAACAGTCAAGTTTGGGGTAATCATGGCGGGACATCGAAATATCAGTTGTTACGCTCTGCAAGGAGATCGACTGATTAACCCTGCTACCTGCGATCTGGGTTTTAAGTTCTGGAGCGATTTAATTCTGGAGAAAACTTCAGGTTATGAGTTGGGTTCCTTGACTGATGCGGTAGCTGAGTATTGGCTGACTAAGGATGAGGATGTTTTAGATCCAATTTTGCGCTCTACTAAGGATCGCGATCGGGAACGCCAACAGACGATCGAAACGATTGAATCTACCAAAGTTCTTTACTGGCAAGCGATCCAGGATTGGTTGGCAGATAAATTACCCACTGACATCGAAGAGGTGATGCTCTCAGGCGGTACGGCGGATGTGTTGAAGACCGATTTTGTGGATTATCTCAAACCGAGATTACCATTACGTCCCGATTGTGGCAATCGACCGGGAATTTTTAACGATCGGGCATTCAAGTTGCCCCCCTTAGATGTACCAGCGGCATATCAATCTCGTATGGCAGATGTCTACTGTCTGCATGAATATCTGATGCCCAAGTCATCCACTAAAAAAGGCAATAGGTGATGTATCCGATCGATTCACACCGACGATCGCATTTGCCTCAACTTCAATGAAAATACCAACAATCGACAAGAGGAAGTACTAATTATGGCAGGAAAGAAAAAGACCGAACGTACCAAAATTTGGCTACTTGGCGGCGAGAAAGGGGGGATGGGTAAAAGTATGGTCGGGCGCGTCTGTGCCGAACAACTGTTAGCGGCGAAGGTTCCCTTTCACCTGGTCGATGCAGACGCTTCTACTCCGAATGTAGGTTTGACCTATGCTAAGGAATTATATACGGGCTTTCGCGAGCGCGTGGCGGCGGCACCGACCCTAGCTGCTGGCAATTCGCCCTCAACTGCTACTCTCGATCGGCAGATCGTCTTTTCTGGTGATGCTAGTACCTACTTACAAGCCGATCGCATTCTCACCCTAGCAGAGCAGCAGGATGTGCTAGTGGTATTGCCTTCCCAGGTAGCAGGCTATGTCAAACGCTGGTTGGATGATAACGATGTGGTGGGGATGTTAGCCGAGCCGAGCAACACGATCGATGTGGTTCATTTCTTCGTCAGCAATGGGACGAACGAATCGATCGAGCTATTTAAAGATTCGGTCGAAAGCAGTAAGGGCAAGATTCCCCACGTTTTAGTACTCAATCGCGGCGCGGCGACCGATATCGATTGGCGGTGGTTCGATTGGGATGAGTTGGTGGCTAAATATCTCGCCTCTTATGGGTTTGAGTCGATCGTCATCCCCGAACTCCTGCTCGATCCGGCGGTGAAAACCAAAATTCTCGATGGAAATATCCAGTTTGGCGATGCCCTTAAAGCTGAATGGATGCCCAAACCTTCGGTGCGGCGGTTGAATAAATGGCTAAAGGAAGCAACTCAAGCTTTGGCAAGTACTAAATACTTTGACTGTCATCCCAATTATTCGTTTGAGGTCGAGGCAACTGTGGAGTCAACTGGCGAAAAAGCTGCTGCGTAATGAAATGGATAGAGTCGATTTCAGCAGTTAGAAGCTCGATCTTCTAATTGTGAAGCATTGTTTTTTCAATGACTGAGTTAGAAGATTATGTGCAGCAGTTGGAAGAAATAGAGATATGTCGATCGCCTCTTGTTTTAGAAAATAGTAGGATTTTTGTATCTTTTATAATAAATAAACTTCGCACGATGTATTTTGAAGAACACATTCAGATGACGATCGATTTCAATCCATCGTCCAGATGTCAAGAGAAATATTACTATAGATATAGTTCTCATCCCGCCGAGCTATTTGCTGTTAACGGCAATAATAGGAGTAAAACTGATGTCTACTGCGATCCTGGATGCTTTTATTAATCTGCTGGAAGAAAAGCCAGCAGTCATTGACGACCATCATGACTTGTACGCTCAGGCTCTTGAATGGTCTGGAGATATTGACGATCTGGCCGATCGAGTGAGTGAATATTGTCAAGCTCGTCCCGAACTGTGTGAAATTATCAAGTCGCAGTTAAATTCTGGCGAAAGATCGCCAGGAATGGGCGATCGAGTTCCAGCACCTAAGCCAGAAGATTACAAATACACCATTTTGAATACGATGCATAGGGTATACGGAACGCCAGTTCTACCACCACAAAATCCCCAGCCATGAACACAGTCAATCAGCATGTGCCAGCCCTCGCTCGCCCGAAACTCGTTTTGCAAGCTTTTCACCTGTGCAAAGCTCGTTCCAAGGTCGAAGATGCTGAAGTTATCTGGGATACGTTGGCAGATCTAGCTACTCCGCTCAGGATTGCCGATCTTGAAAAATTGCCGAAGTTGACTCAGCTCGAACGCGATCGAATTGTTAAGCTTGCTGAGGATACTGTTAATTCATATTCCAGGGAAGAGCGACAGCAGCTAATCGTGCCACTGTTGCCGGATCTAGATGGCAAGACGCTCCAGATCGATATTCCGGCAAGTTTGACATCACCTAGCGTGAAGGTGGCAATCTATCCGGCGGTGATACATGATAGCTATGCGATCGATCTGACTCGCTGCTATGAAAATTCCCAATTTACCGTGACAGAACTCGGTAAGCATTTAAACCCCAAAGGCTGCTTATTACCCAGTAGCGTGCGGGCTTCGATCGGACAAACCTTGCTTTTGTTCGGGAAGCCTGTGGACTGGCCAGAAAATGAGGCGGAATTTGTGGAAGTGGCGAAAGGTTTTGCGCTGGCATTGCTCCAAGATGCAGCACTGAACGATCGTACCGAACTACATCTATCGGGGCAGGGCAAGTTTTTGGGTGGATCGATCTTGGGGTTTGAGAGCGAACATCCAAAT
>NZ_PVWO01000305.1 GCF_003003845.1 Chamaesiphon polymorphus CCALA 037
CCTTTAGCGCATTCGAGTAAGGTTTGAATCAGTTGGAGATAGCTTTGCGAGCGTTCTTCCGCTACGGTTTGAGCCGTATTTTGTTGCAGCAGGTGAGTCAAGTGACTTTTCCAATAGCGGAGGAACTTGGCAGCAGGGGCATTGCCTTCGGCATTAAGTCGTTCGGCAACTTCTGCCATCACTGTTAAAAGTTCGGCATCGATTAAATCTTGATGTTGCTGAAGCAGCAACCACTCTTCGCCTTTGGCACATTGCAGTAAGGCTTCAATGAGGCTGATATATGCGCTGAGGTGAGGTGTATCCATAAGACAGTATCCACAAATCAATTATGTGTCGATCGAGATTCAATTGAAAACTAAACTAAGCTCCGAATGGGCGATTCTACTAGTAATTCTTGTGCCTTTGTTGCTTTCAAATCGGCTAGTTGATTTCCGAGTTGAGCGCGGACTTCGTGGCGATATGTCAAGAAATGTTCGCCCACTCCTAAAGTTGTAAAATAGTCGTAGAGCAGTTGCGGTTTTAATAGAGCTATGACTATTAATTGCCGCCAGAACTGGAAGCGAGTATTTCTCAATAGCCCTTGTCTCCAGCAAATCTGGCCAAACATCCCGATCTCATGCCGGGTAATCGGACGATGATTTTTACCCCGCCAGCCATTCATCATCATGAAACAGCGAAAAGTGCGTTTCATATAAGCGATCGGTTCGTAGAGCTGCCAGAAAGCATCGATGTATTCCGCTGTAATCTCTTCTACTGGACGAGTGGGGATAAAGTTCATAATCGCCCCTTGATGGAAGGTACCTAAGCCTTCTGTAAGTCTTCCTTCCCGTTCTAGTCGTTGCCATAGAGCCGTATTTTGGAGGGCTTGTAGCAGGCTAAATTGTGCTTGGGGAATATTTGCTGCTTCAACAAACGATCGAATTCGCTCTCCAGCACCCGCTCGTTCGTTGTCGAAACCCATGATAAAACCTGCCATAATTTGTAATCCCTTGCTGGTAATTTTATGGCAAGATTCGACCAGTGATTGGCGCGTGTTTTGAACTTTATTAATCCCCAGCAGGCTATCAGTATCTGGAGTTTCAATGCCCATAAACACGATCGTCATACCCGCTTTAACCATCAGGTCGATTAGCTCATCATCTTCTGCTAAATTTAACGATGCTTCAGTAATGAGAATGAAAGGATAGTTGCGAGCTTCCATCCACGGAATCAAAGCTTGCAAAAAGACCCTAGCATTGCGTTTGTTACCGATAAAGTTATCATCGACGAGAAACACGTAACGATGCCAACCCATTCGATAGAGTACCTCTAATTCGGTTAACATCTGTGCTGGTGTTTTGGTACGCGGTTTGCGTCCGTACAGATTGATAATGTCGCAAAATTCGCACTGGAACGGACATCCCCGTGAGAATTGCACGGTCATGGCTAAATAGGCATCTAAATCGAGGAGATCGAATCGAGGAATTGGGGTTTGAGTAACGTCTGGTTTTTCGGCACTCCGAAATATACCTGTCGATTCTCCCCGTGAGAGGGCATCTAAGAATAGGGGCAAGGTGCATTCACCTTCATCTAGAATCAGGTAATGCGCTCCCGCTACTTGGGCAAATTCGGGAATTGAAGTAGGAAACGGCCCACCGACAGCAACTTTTTTACCTAAATTCACACCTTTTTCAATGAGACTGCGAAAATCGGCTTTTTGAACTATCATTGCTGAAATAATTACCAGATCGCACCATTCCCAGTCAGCACTGGTCTCTGGGCGGACATTGCGATCGAACAATCTGACTTCCCAATTTTTAGGCAACATTGCCGCTACAGTAATTAAGCCTAGCGGCGGATTTGTCGATTTTAAATCTGTCAAGTCCAAGGTTTCTTGATACGACCAGAAGGAATTGGGCATCTTGGGCCATAGTAGTAGAGTTTTCATAGCGCGTTGGTTTGAGTAAATGGGGAGTGGGGGAGTGGGAGAGTGGGGGAGTGGGAGAGTGGAGGACTTGGGGACTTGGATTTTGGATTGAACTATTTCCTCGTCTCCCCGTCCCCATCGATCGAGATCTAAACTGAGACTTCCAGCATTGTTCCTGACTTCCACACCGATTGCTTTGTCAGCAACTCGACGACATCCATGCCGTTACCAATCACGCCAGGGACGCTAGGATATCCAGCACTAGCTCCCACCAGAAATAGATTGGGTAATTCTGTGGTGTAACCCAGTCGATGGAAACCGACTTGTTTGGGAATCAATTTGGCACCGTAGATATTGCCCTGCGGTTGTCCGAGATAATATTCGCTAGTCGTGGGCGTACCGTAAACTTTCATCCGAATATACTTATCCACATCGGGAATCAGATCGCGGACGCTGACCATAATTTGCTGGTAGACTTCACGTTTTTTCGCTTTATATGCTTGGGGATCGGTCTGATGAAGAGATTGAAACCGATCGTAGGGGCAGACTGTAGCAACTTCTAGAACGTGATGCCCTTCAGGAGCCATACCAGGTTCGGTAGATTTAAGCGTCGGACAGGACAAGAAAATCCAAGGACGATCGAGGTTACCTGCTAACTGCTGCTGATACTCTTGATTTAAGTCGCCCGTCGGATAGTACCAAATATTCCAGTTACCGATGCCATAATTTTGCGGCTCGAAGCGACTGTCTAAGCCCAGGTAAATATTGAAGGCACTGCAAGAATATTCATAGCCTGTGAGTCGTTGATGTTCCTGCGAACTCAAGGCGGTGGGGTTATGCATCAGCTCGACGGTTAGTTTGGGATCTAAATCGCTGATGTATGCCTTGTCAGCATGATAAATTTTGCCGCCAGCGGTGAGATGTTGCACCAAGCCATTGCTAACTTCAATATGCTCGACTGGCATGGAGAACTCCACCACCCCACCGCGCGATGTAATTGCTTCGACGATCGTGTCTACTAGGTGTTTGAAGTGATGTCGGGGATAGTATGCGCCTTCGGCATAGTCCCATACTAGGGATGTGTGGGTGAGGAGGGCAATTTCCTGGGGTGGCAAGGCGTAGTCGCCACTTTGTCCGGCTAATACTGCTTGCAGCTTGGGGGATAGCCCGACATAGTCGTACAGGTCTTGGAGCGTCCAATCCCGTTTCAAAAACAGGTTCCAATATTTGGGCAATTTCAACCAATCCGACCATTTGCGATCGAACCAGTGCATTTCCCGCACTACGTTATGCAGATCTCGATGGAGGTGACTAATCTCGTCACAATAGCGATTTATGGCTGGAGCTTCTTGCGGAAATTTCAACAGCAACCGTTCTCGCAAGTTTTCCCAACCCAGAGGTATTTTAAAATCGATATCTGGCGTAATTACTCGATCGATACAATCTGGATCGAGGGTATTGAAGGGCACCTCGCGATCGATATAGCTCAGAAACCGTTCGATCGTTTGCCCCGCACCGCATTGGGAAATGTAATGCACGTCGGCACAAAAACGATAGTCACCATAGTCGAAGGTGTGGCAACAGCCACCAGGGAGGTAGTGTTTTTCTAAGACAGCGACTCGATATCCCTGACGAGTCAAGCAGGCGGCGGCGGCAAGTCCACCCAAGCCAGCTCCCAAAATTACGTAGTCGAAGCTTTCCATCACAGCCCTCCTTAGCAATCTCATTTCCCTCACAGTAGGCAAATAAGTTGAGGAAGTTGTGAAGAAGATGGCAATCCGGGCACAATCTTAATTCCACTGATTTTTAAAGCGGATTAGTTGGCGTACCTAGATCGCGCTCACGACTTCCTCATGTTTCCTAACTAAAGTGAAAGTTATGCTAGCCCATGACTGGTAACTTGACATGCAGCGAAACAGCCAGAGCGCGGACTTACCTTACCCAGAGACTCAAACACAATCTGGAGTGGTATTTCACGTCCACAACATCGCTAAAGTCTACCGGATGGGCGAAGTCGAAGTTCGTGCCTTGAGATCGATCGACCTCGATCTGTATGAGGGCGAATTCATGGTGTTGTTGGGGGCATCGGGGAGTGGTAAATCGACGCTGTTGAATATTTTGGGTGGTTTGGATGTGCCCACCAGCGGGCATATTTTATTCCGAGAACGCGATCTCACTCATGCCAGCGAAGCTGAATTGACCCGGTTTCGGCGCGATTGTGTGGGGTTTATTTTTCAGTTCTACAACCTAATTCCCAGCCTGACGGCGCGGGAAAATGTCGCATTAGTAACAGAGATCGTCCGCCGTCCGATGCGTCCCGAAGCGGCATTAGAATTGGTGGGTTTGGCCGATCGATTAGACCATTTTCCGGCGCAATTATCCGGCGGCGAACAGCAACGAGTCGCGATCGCACGGGCGATTGCCAAGCGTCCAGAAGTGTTGCTGTGTGACGAACCGACGGGGGCACTCGATTATGCTACTGGGAAATTAGTTTTGGAAGCCTTGGCACAAGTGAATCAAGAACTGGGCACGACGACGGCGGTAATTACGCATAATGCTGGGATTGCGGCGATGGCCGATCGCGTGGTGACGATGCGGAGTGGCGAAATTATTCGCGTTCAGCACAACGAGCATCAGGTATCGCCTGGGGAGTTGGAATGGTGATCTTTCGAGTTGTTAGTTGGGATTTGTTGCTAATGCCGAGCTTCTTACTCCCAAGCGATCTACCGAATCGCGATCGTCCTTCAGGGCTAAAATAAAGATGGTTGACTAATTGAGGCGCGAAGGATGGTAGCGGTAAAAGATAATTCTCCCCGGTTTACTCCCGCAGAATATTTTGCTTGGGAAGAACAACAATTATGTCGTCATGAATATATTGGTGGCGAAGTTTATGCCATGAGTGGTGGCACCAGAAATCATAGTCGGATTTCCGTACAATTTATTTTCCTCCTCGAAGGTCATTTGCAAGGCAACAGTTGTGAAACTGGTAACTCCGATCTCAGAGTTAATATTTTAGAAACAACTGATTATACTTATCCCGATGCTAGTGTCACTTGTGACGAGCGCGATAAAACAACCACTCAATACATTACTTATCCGTGTCTGATTGTTGAGGTTTTATCTGATAGTACCGAAGCATACGATCGAGGTAATAAGTTTTTCATGTATCGTCGTAATCCCAATCTTCAGGATTATGTTCTGGTTAGTTCAAAGGAAATCGCGATCGATCTATATCGGAAGAATGATGCGGGAGAGTGGATAATTATTAACTATCGTGCTGGCGATATTGTCGAGCTTAAAAGCATCAATTTAAGTTTCCCGATCGAGCAAGTTTATCGAGAAATCGTATTCTTTCCTGAATCAGAATAGGCTAATGAATCCGTGCTGGCGGATTACCCCATAATTTTAACATCTATACTCGATCGCGATAGCATTTGGACTAGCTTATCAGTGAGAGAGCATCACGGAACGAGAATCAATATATCCATACATCAGATTACTAATTATAGAATGACACAAGAACACTGTGCAAACGATAATATAGGCAAGCATAGTGAACGCTTCTTCACGTCACTTTCATCAAAGCTTGATGAATTTAATCCATTGAATTTATATCCAGTTGATTCTAAAGTATATTATGATGACGTAGATCTTCAGGATTTAGAGAGTTTTATAATTAACAACGCTAAATCTTTAAATGAAATTAAAGAAGAATTTGGTGTGGACATAAAAAAATATCCTTACATACTGGGAAGTTTTTTTGAGTTTATTCCAACGAGAATATTTATTGATTTTAAGGGATTCAAAGATAGTAATGGTTTTAGGTATGATATATTCGACGAATTTAATGCTTATCCGAACTCAAAAGTCAAGCTTACGGCTATTCTTAATAACGATAACGAAGATAGCGACAATCACGAAATTTTTGAATTTACAATATCAGAGAATCCATTAGAATTCAATTGTGGATATATCCCCGATCGATTGAAGACAGAAATATATGACTCAAACGGAAAAGTTATTTATGAATCAGACTATTCAATACTTAAATCAATTAATTTATCTTTGCATGTAAAGCAAAGATCACTAAAAGACAAACAGACTGATGAGATAATTGATGTCTATTCCACAAATTCAGTTGAAATTATAAAATAAAATGTCTAAGTGGAGAGAGAGAACCAGGCAAATAAGCTCTTATTTTGATGAAGAAGGCTTGCTTTATATTCCAATGATGGTGGGACACGGTAGAAAGGAAATATCTTCGAAGCTGAGAGAAGAATTTGATAATATAGGTGCTACATTTTTTGCTAGTTATTTTTACTCACGTCTGCATGAAATTAACGATATCCTAATCAAGGAGTTAATTTCTAGTCAAAACCCAAGAATTTTAAGATTTGGGCAAGCACTAGCTGTTGGTAGCAACAAGCTATATTCGATCGAAAACTTTGATAACGAGTTGTTGAAAATTATGTTCAGCAATATTAAGCTCTCAAAAGAGTTTATCCAAGAAAACTTTAAAGATCCTTGCTTGTGTTCGGATATATTGAAAAATTTTTCTATAAACTGCGATACTACATTAAACTATCACTTGTCAAATCTAGCCAATATAATTGACACAGGTCTCGTTGACATCTCGGCTGTAAGTCATTTTATTGTCAAGTATTTTAAGCAAAGCAAATATTTATTTGATATGGCAATAAAGATGTTTGCTTCTGCAATCAAAAATGATCCTAATCTTGTTAACAAGTTGATAGATCCTCTTTTGTACAAGATAGATCCATTTAATTGTGCAATTAGCTACTCAACATGGTTGATTGATATTAACAAGTATATATTTGTACGTAAATTAATCATAGATAATGTAAGCAGTCCTTATAGTGCATCCGCACAAAGTTTTATTGATAGACAAACTATATTAGATAAATATATGAGGTGGCACAAAATTAAGTATTGAACAAAGCAAGTCATAAAATAGCATTTTTTACACATAGACTCGATCGCACTCACGACTTCCTCATGTTTCCTAACTAAAGTGAGAGTCATGCTAGCCCATGACTGGTAACTTGACATGCAGCGAAACAGCGAACACGCAAACTTATCAACACAATCTGGAACCGATCGCAAAGCATCACTTGGGGAGTTGGAATAGTGATGAAAGCGATCGATCGTAAGCTAGTACTGAGCGGCACAAATAACCATATGATTAGAAGAGAGCTTTTTGAGAATAAAGTAATATAGCATATGCCAAG
>NZ_PVWO01000306.1 GCF_003003845.1 Chamaesiphon polymorphus CCALA 037
CCGCTCTCCTCTCTCCTCTAGCACTGCCCAAATTTTCTATTAATTAAGATAAAAGAGGTATGTCCGAATGCCAGATCTATCCTTAAATGAATCGCCAGCAAAAGTTTTACAATCGATTGATATTAATATTCCTCAGCAACTATATCAGGAGCCAGTATTATCTAAACTGATCGGTAACTATCATCTCATCGTAAATTTTCGGGCAGCAATATTAGATCGCAAAGCTACTGGCGGGGGCTGGTTTTATCTCAATTTAGAAGGCGATCCCCAAGATATCGAAAATGCACTCAAAGACCTCCAGGAGCTAGGGGTAGAAGTTTTTGCTCATCATGGTTCGGTGCCATTAGTGTTAGAAAATATCGAGTAATTTATGTCAGATTCGACCGCCATTACGATCGATAGGGAACCAGAATTTTGCTATTACTTTGCCTATGGTTCTTGCATGTGTCCTCTAGATTTACAGCGGACATTGCAAGAAGCAGTCGAGCCTTATATTGTAGGGACGGCAACACTGACAGGTTATCGAGTCGGCTTTTATTACTATGCCCCACATCGTAACTGTGGGGTTTTAGACATCGTACCCGATCGAGACTCAACTGTTCATGGCGTCTTGTATCGACTGCCTGCTAGACTAATTCCGGCGTTGGATGTGCGCGAATGTGTACCCCAAGGTGGCTATCGCCATGAGTTGGTAACGGTGCAGTGTCAAGAGCGGCATTACCATCAGGTGAAGACGTATGTGGTAGTAGATAAATTGGCAACCGAATACCCCCCGAATGATTGGTATGCCGGAGTGGTAATGCGGGGTGCAGCGACTTGTAATTTACCTACAGCTTACCGCGATCGACTCCACGAACATATCCAGCGACTTCAACAAAACTGGCAACCCTCCGATTTTGCCGTTGCCTAGATCTGGGTTACCAGAGATATCGCGGGTAGCAGTCTATCGACGATCGAGCCTTTTAAAATAGAATGTTTAACAAAAGAGACGTCAGATCGATTTTGGTGAGCCAGTTGGTATACTTTGCAAGGCCACAATCCAAAGCTCATTAAACTCTTACCTACTTTCTACCCTCTACTCTATACTCTGGCACTACGAAATTTAGACTTTTAACTTCTACAATATGAGCAACGTTATCCCCGCCTCACTCGTCAAACCCAAGCCAGCTTGGAAAGTGTGGTTCGATCGCATTCGCAATTTATCATGGACGTGGCGGATTACTTGGTTTTACCTGAGTGCGATGCTATTTCTGCCCCTAGTGGCGATGTTTACCAAAGCGGCGAGCGACGGTTGGGGCAAATTTTGGGAAATAGCGAGTAGCCCGATCGCCATATCGACCTATGATATTACCTTTACCACTTCTTTAATCGCTACGCTATTTAACGGTCTGTTTGGTACCGCGATCGCGTGGGTCTTAGTACGGTATGATTTTCCTGGTAAACGGATTATCGATGCCTCGATCGATCTACCCTTCGCGCTACCGACTTCAGTTGCAGGTCTGACTTTAGCCACAGTTTATAGCGATAATGGTTGGATTGGCAGTCTCTTCGCGCCATTTGGTATCAAAATCGCCTTCACGCGGTTGGGGGTAGGCATGGCGATGTTATTTATCTCGTTACCATTTATCGTCCGCACCGTGCAACCCGTATTGATAGAAATGGAAAAAGATATCGAAGAAGCCGCCTGGTGTCTGGGTGCATCGGATTGGCAAACTTTTCGGCAAGTAATTTTGCCACCACTGTTACCCTCGATTTTGACGGGGATGGCTTTAGGATTTTCGCGGGCGGTAGGTGAATATGGTTCGACGGTAATTATCGCCTCAAATACACCTTTTAAAGACTTGATTGCCCCAGTATTAATCTTTCAAAGATTGGAGCAATACGACTACGCAGGCGCGACCACAATTGGGGTAGTTTTATTGTTGATTTCGTTAGTATTGCTTCTGGGCATCAATATCCTCCAAGCTTGGGGTCAACGTTATGAAGAACAGTAACCCAGCCAATGCTTTAGTTCGGCAAGGGCCAGCGAAAAAACCATTTAATTGGATACCACCCATCTTAATCGGACTATCGCTCGCTTATATTATCCTGATTATTTATATTCCGGCAATTAACGTTTTTTACCAAGCATTTCATAAAGGGATAGAACCATTTATCGCCAACCTTACCCGTCCAGATTTTCTCAATGCAGTCAGAATTACCTTATCGCTAGCTCTAATTACCGTCCCGATTAATACTGTATTTGGCTTGTGTGCGGCTTGGTCGATCGCGCGACATCAGTTTCCCGGACGCACGTTATTATTGAGTATTATCGACCTCCCATTATCGATTTCTCCCGTCGTTGCAGGCTTGATGATTATGCTGCTCTACGGACGTCAAGGTTGGTTTGGCGGCTGGTTGCAAGATCGTGGCATCGATATCGTATTTGCTTTTCCAGGGATGGCTTTGGCAACTGCTTTTGTCAGTATGCCGTTTGTCGTTAGAGAAGTCATTCCCGTCCTCGAAGAAGCAGGCGTCGATCAGGAAGAAGCCGCTAGGACTCTCGGTGCCAGTGACTGGCAGATATTTTGGCGCGTGACTTTACCCAATATTCGTTGGGGTTTAATGTATGGCGTATTGCTGACAAATGCCCGCGCAATGGGCGAATTTGGAGCTGTATCGGTAGTATCTGGAAACGTGGCAAATACGACTCAAAGTCTGCCATTGTTTGTTGAAGAAACGTACAAACAATACGAAACCGAAGCCGCTTTTTCGGCAGCAGTATTACTTGCCTTGCTCGCCGCCGTGACGTTAATTATTAAAGAGATTTTAGAAAGCAAAACGCGGATTAAAGATAAATCATAATTTGTCAATCGAATATTGTTATGTTAATAGTTCTATGCTCAAAGCAGAATTAATCGATCGAGCATTAATGGATATGAACTTCCATGCTAAATGGCTGGAATACGATCTCATCGATCGAACGTTTCTACTAAATCTCTACGAGCGTTTCGTCTTATCAGACGATAAATCCACAGAGCATTATAGGTATGGTGCTTTCCGAAAAATATTGCAAGATAATCAGTATTTGGACGATCGCAACATAGACAACTATATTGAGCTAGCTAAAATAGATGACGATCTAGCTATGGCAAAAGCAGCTCTAGTCGATCTCTTCCGGTGGAAAGGACTTAGCGATTGGCAATACACGAAGTTAGTCAACAGTCCAGAATTTGCAGGTGAAATCTTTCAAACTTATCACCGAAACAAAAGCATGATGGAAACAATAAGTAAAATGCCAATTTCGGACGAAATTATCGAAGACTGCATTCAAAATTATACTGCTAATATCCAAGAATGTTTATTATATAAAGAAGATATCAAACGTCATCAGCTTGAGTACATATATCAGCACGGGACAAAAAAGAGAATTAGAAATATGGCGAAAAATATGCTGGGTAGCAGACGCTATCAATAATGGATACATATTCTCGAATTACTTGTAAAAATTGTTGGGTTTCGCTTTGCTCTACCCAACCTACGAATCTAAATATAATACATTGGGCTGTTTTGCCGCTGTGCTTCTAATGTTTTTGCTAAGTCTTGAAGCGTGTAGCTTTTAAGAATATCGTTTACTGAGTCTTTGATTCCTGAAAATGTTTCTACGATGACGGTTTTTTCGAGTGTATTAGGAGTAGCCGGATCGACTTTTTTACGATCGCCACCACCTTCGATCGCAATCACGACATCCAACAAGGTAATTTGCCACATTTCTCTGGCGAGTAAATAGCCACCTTTCATCCCCCGCTGACTGGAGAGAATGCCCTGACGTTTGAGTAATGTGAAGATCTGATCTAGATATCGTTCTGGCAAAGCTTGACTAGCCGCAATCTCATTTACCTTGAGCGGCTTGCCGTGTGCCTGCCTGTCGGCAATTTCGAGCAGCGCAACTAAAGCATATTCTAGTCGAGAAGATAGTTCCACAAGCATTCGATCGGATACTATATTTAAGATATCACGGTTTTCCGCTCGATCTGGAGTAGTTATTGCCACTCCCAACTCCCAACTCCCCACCATAATTAAAAATTTTATCGATAGGGTATTTAAAATAAATGGGTATATCAGTAAAAAATGTATCGAAACGATTTGGCAGCTTTCAAGCAGTCGATAGTGTCGATCTCGAAATTGAATCGGGCGCGCTAGTGGCTCTGCTGGGGCCTTCAGGGTCGGGTAAATCGACTTTATTGCGGCTGATTGCCGGACTAGAAACACCCGATGACGGTAGAATTTGGCTGACTGGCACGGATGCCACCCATCAGAGCGTTCAAGAGCGAAATATCGGCTTTGTCTTTCAACATTATGCATTATTCAAACACCTGACGATTCGGGAAAATATCGGGTTTGGATTGAAGATTCGCAAAGCAAGTCCGGCAAGAATTAAAGCTAGAGCCGATGAATTGCTAGAACTGGTGCAGTTGTCGGGATTGGGCGATCGCTATCCCTCCCAATTGTCTGGCGGACAGAGACAGCGCGTGGCTTTGGCTCGATCGCTAGCCGTCGAACCCAAGGTATTATTACTAGACGAGCCGTTCGGGGCGTTGGATGCCAAAGTTAGAAAAGATTTACGCGCCTGGTTGCGCCGCCTTCACGACGAGGTACATGTAACGACAGTCTTCGTCACCCACGACCAAGAGGAGGCGATGGAAGTGGCCGATAAAATCGTGGTGATGAATAAAGGTCAAATCGAGCAAGTGGGCACCGCAGCGGAGATTTACGACCGACCAGCGAGTGCGTTTGTGATGAGCTTTATCGGCCCCGTCAACGTGTTACCCAGCAGCGCGGATATTTTCCAAAATAATGGCTTTGAAGCCAATCATCCCCAAGTCTATTTGCGACCACAAGACATCTCGATCGAGACCGAGCCAGATAGTTCGCTGACAGTGGCAACAGTGACGCGGATCATCCATTTGGGCTGGGAAATTCAAGCAGAATTAGCTTTGGCTGACGGGCAAGTTATTTCGGCACATCTGACTCGCGATCGCTTCGATGAGTTAAATTTAGAACCACAGCAAAAGGTGTATATCAAACCCAAGGAGGCTAAATCTTTCCCACTTTACTACTCAATCTAAATTCCTGCTTTCGTAATGATAAGTTGCTGGAATTCCTAACTGCTCTTTGTCTTGAGATTTATTCAGCGGTTCGATTATGTTCGCGGATAAATGCTCGATGCCTGTCTACAGCAACTAAAAGTTGTTGGTTGGGTGTGGGCGGATTTTCGAGTAAATCGAAGACTGTCTGAGCATCCCGTTCGGATAAAAAGATCGTCCGTTCTGTTTCCAGAATCTGGTTGGCTCTTATTCGATCGAAATTATTATGTGCGCTGAAGTACATAAAAGACGTAGCCATAGCTATCTTCAGAATGGTTAAATGTATCGATTTCTTTGAGAGTCTCGATCGCTAAATTCCGCACAGACGAGTCGGGATGACTGACTAGAGCTGTGGCGCGTGGCTCCAGCACGTCATAGTAGCCTTCGATCCAAGCTGCTTTAGGCAATATGTATGTGGTTATCAATGTGTAACCTGCGGCTTCCGCGATCGCGAGGTTTTGGGGGATCGACTTCATATCTGGATAGCCAGAGCCAAAGAAATCGCTAACTGCAACAGGAATTTGTTCTTTCAACCATGAAAGTTCGCTGACAACGGCAAAGCCATTTTTGGCGATCGCGGCGGCCCAAGTAGTCAACGCATTTGCAAAGCCAATATTGTAAGCAGCACCTTCCGACCACAATAAATCGATCTGTGGAAAAACGCTCGGAATCTGCTGCATATCCAGGCAATGTGTCTGAATGAATCGATCGATTCCTGCTGACTTGGCATATCCGCTGAGATCGGTCAAGAATGGCTCGTGGGCATCGACAGCATTGACTAGCGTACTGAGTTCCTGCGCCAGCACCATTGTTTGCCGCCCCGTCCCACAACCTGCATCAACGATAACCCGAAATTGTTGTGTTGGTAGCAGACGTAGAACATGCCGGGTATGCTCGTTTCCTCCTGGACTCAGCTTTTCCATCCCACCAAAGAGCAGATCGATCGGATTGTAGGTAGTCATAAGATTACTACATTGTGTTCAGTTACAATCTTAGCGACGTTTTTTATAAAATTTGAAGATCGTTTACTACTGTTTCAATTTATCGCGTACTTAATCGATCGAATTTCCCGATCGCGATCGCGGCATTTTGTCCGCCAAAACCGAAACTCAGACACAGTAAATTATTTACATCTGTCTGGCGGGGAACTGTGACTAGATCGAGATCGAATTCAGGATTCTTTAAACCCACACATGGCGGTAAAGTTTGAGTCGCGATCGCTTGCAAGCAAAATGCTACGCCAACTGCACCTGACGCTCCTAATGTATGTCCCGTCGCTCCTTTGGTGGAACTAATCGCCACGCCATTGGGGAAAATTTGTTGAATTAATTGGCTTTCGCGGCGATCGTTAAGGGGCGTACTCGTGCCATGGGCGTGAATATAATCGATAGCGGTGGGAGTCAGATTCGATCGCTCTAAACATTGCCAGATTGCATTTACACCTGCCGTTCCTGACTCGTCCATTGCGCACATGTGGTAGGCATCATTCGTCAAGCCAAATCCCAATATTTCCCCATAAATCTTGGCACCGCGAGATCGTGCCAATTCTGCTGTCTCTAAAATAAATACCGCCCCCGCTTCCCCTAAAACTAACCCTTCCCGCCGCAGATCGAATGGATAACAACCCGTCGATGCCAGCGCGCCCATTTGGGTAAAACCCGCGATCGTCAGCGGTGTAATCGGGGCTTCAACAGCTCCCGCGATCGCCCGCTCGCAGGCTCCAGAACGCATCAAACTAACAGCTTGCGCGATCGACCATATTCCCGTCGCACAAGCCGCCATTGGGGCTAATATGGCCGATCGAGAGCCGATATATCGAGCGGTCTCGATCGCCAGAGTGTGGGGTAATGTATCTAGCCAATTAGTTAAATCTGGTTCGTGCGTGGGATTGGCGGTGAAGTGTTCCCATTGTGACTGACAACTCCGACTCGAACCGATCGTCACGCCACAATCGGGTAATGGGAAGCTCAAATCAGCATCTCGAACTGCTTCAGCGACAACGGTATGAGTGAG
>NZ_PVWO01000307.1 GCF_003003845.1 Chamaesiphon polymorphus CCALA 037
TAGGCGGGGTGGGTAGATCTACTCAGTAACTCAAATAACAAGTGTATGTACCATTAACTGGTGTACATACCATCGTAAAAAAGGAGGGGCAATTTATCAATTGCCCCTCCTCATACTCGATCGAATCTATACAATTCGATCGTCGATCGTCGGCTCTGCCGAATCGATTATTCTAAACCTGCATAGATGGCCAAATCGCCTAATTCATCCTCAATGCGGAGGAGACGGTTGTATTTGGCGACGCGTTCGCTGCGACAGAGAGAACCAGTTTTGATTTGTCCGGCGCGAGTGGCGACGGCGAGATCGGCAATGGTGGTATCTTCGGTTTCGCCAGAGCGATGGCTGATAATCGATTTGAAACCGTTTCGCGTGGCGAGGTCGATCGTTTGCAGGGTTTCAGTTAAGGTGCCGATTTGATTGAGTTTGATCAAAATGGCATTGGCTGATTTTTGGTCGATACCTTGGCGCAAGCGGGTGGAATTAGTCACGAATAAGTCATCGCCGACTAGTTGGACTTTGGAGCCAATTTTTTGGGTGAGTAGTTGCCAGTTTGCCCAATCATCTTCGTGTAAACCATCTTCGATCGAGACGATCGGATATTTGCTGGTGAGATCGGCGAGATAGTCGATAAACTCTACTGGGGTATGGCTGCTGCCATCGTAGATGTAGTTACCATCTTTATAAAATTCACTTGCTGCTACGTCGAGAGCTAGCGCGACCTGTTCGCCCGGTTTATAACCAGCCGATTCGATCGCGGCAATCAGCAGCTCTAATGATGCCTGATTGGACTCTAGATTGGGCGCGAAGCCGCCTTCATCACCAACGCCAGTCAGGAGACCCTTTTGGTCTAAAACTTTGCTTAAAGAGGCAAATACTTCGGCTCCCCAGCGCAAGGCTTCTTTAAAGGAAGTCGCACCGACGGGGACGATCATGAATTCTTGGAAGTCGATGTTATTGGCTGCATGTGCGCCACCGTTGATGACATTCATCAGCGGTACGGGTAATAGGTTGGCTAAGGGGCCGCCCAGGTAACGATAAATCGGCACTCCCAGCGCGTTAGATACTGCTTTGGCATTAGCGAGCGAGACGGCTAAAATAGCATTAGCCCCCAGTTTAGACTTGGTGGGCGTACCATCTAACTCCACCATTGCTCGATCGATCGCGATTTGATCGAACGCATCCATTCCTTCCACCGCTGGCGCGATTTTGTCTTGAATATTCGCCACAGCTTTGAGGACGCCTTTCCCGCCGTAGCGACTGGGATCGTCGTCCCGCAATTCGTGGGCTTCAAAACTGCCTGTCGATGCGCCGCTGGGGACTTGAGCTAACCCAAATCCACCATTGGCTAAGTATACTTCTGCTTCTACTGTCGGGCGACCGCGAGAATCGAGAATCTCTCTAGCTCTGATTTCCGCAATTGCCATATCTGGCATATTCATAGTTGTTCCCTCATCCTTCGATCTCGTTGGCGTAGCCTACCGTAGGTAATCGATCTTTTCGTAAATAATGTAGCTTGACACCCCGATCATTCGTTCCGTGGCAACGATCGCTGCCAACAGGTTATCATACGACCTGAAGACACCTTAGTTAGCAAGTTTAGTCACCAAATTTTGTAAATCGGGCATTTAAAGCTATGCGTTTATTACATACAATGCTGCGAGTTGGCGATTTAGAAGCATCGATCCGCTTCTATTGCGAAGTGCTGGGCATGAAGCTCCTCCGCAAACAAGACTATCCAGATGGCAAGTTTACGCTAGCTTTTGTCGGCTATGGCGATGAGTCCGACCATTCGGTTATCGAACTCACCCATAATTGGGATACATCAGCATACACGATCGGCGATGCTTACGGTCACATCGCGATCGGGGTGGATGATATCTATGCTACCTGCGATGAAATTACCGCTAAAGGCGGCAAAGTAGTTCGCGCACCAGGCGCGATGAAACACGGCAAGACAGTAATTGCTTTTGTTGAAGATCCGACTGGCTATAAAGTCGAGTTAATTCAAGTCGGTAAATAATACAAGGATCTGTAGGGGCAGGTTTATGCTAGCTAATATTGATTTTACCGATCGATCTCAAACAAAACCTGCCCTCCCCACCAGAAGAGTAATAAATGTAGGGTGGGCACTGCCCACCATTCAAGTTTCAGATACGATCGATAATATAAATTTTAGTTTTCATTTATTGAGAACATTCGTTTTAGGCATATCTTTATAACTTACAGAAATCTAGATGGTGGGCAGTGCCCACCCTACAAAGCTACTTTTACTTCGTTCTGAGCAACCTACAACTATCAACTATCAACTATCAACTATCAACTACTTCCCATGTCTCAAATACCGAGCACAGTAGAAGTCGAACGACATCGCGCCGCCATCTCGCGGGTGGAACTATCTCGTCCGGTACGGTTGGCGATCGAGTCGGGTATTATTACGACAGAGACTAGTATTTTTGACTATGGTTGTGGCATTGGTGGTGATGTCAAAAGGTTGAAGTCTCAGGGGTATGATTGTGAAGGTTGGGATCCGTATTATTTCCCCGATGTTGAGATTCGATCGGCAGATGTTGTCAATTTAAGTTATATCATTAATGTTATCGAAGATCCGGTAGAACGCGATCGAGCTTTAAGTCATGCGTGGGAATTGACGGGGCGAGTATTGATCGTCGCGGCGCAGATTTTAGTTAACGATTTGAGTGGGATGTTAGCTTATGGCGATGGTATTTTAACTAAGCGCAATACTTTTCAGAAGTATTATCAACAAGTAGAATTAAAAGAATATATCGATCGAGTTTTGAGTGTCGATGCTATTCCGATCGGTTTGGGGATTTTTTTAGTATTTCGCGAGCTATCTCAAGCCGAAAGTTTTCGAGCGGCGAGACTATATACGCGGATGACGACGCCGCGCGTTAGAGTTGAGAGCAAACGGTTTGAAGATTATCAGGTGCAACTCTCTCCATTGATGGAATTTGTCAGTCAGCGGGGACGCATTCCGATTAAGGGAGAACTAGCAGCAGAAGCAGAATTGACTAGCGAATTTGGCAGTATCAAACGGGCATTCCAGATCGTTTTAACGGCAACTGATGAAGCTGAATGGGATGCGATCGCCTATCAAAGATCGTTAGATTTACAGGTTTATTTAGCTCTATCTCAATTCGGGCAAAGACGCAGTTTACGAAATTTATCTGCGGCAATGAAGGCGGATATTAAAGCTTTTTTTGGTAGCTATGATGAGGCTTGTGTGGTTGCCGATCGATTGTTATTTAAGATTGGCGAACCAGGGGTAATTAAGCAAGCTTGTCAGCACAGTAAAATCGGTAAGTTATTGCCTGCGGCTTTATATGTACATATTTCCGCGCTTAATGAAATCGATCCCAAACTGCGACTTTATGAAGGTTGTGCCAGCCGGAATATCGGCGGTACCGAAGATGCCAACCTGATTAAGTTTCATACGGATAAGCCTTGTATTTCTTATCTATATTATCCTAATTTTGAATCGATCGCACATCCAGCCTTGTCATGGTCGATGCTCATCGACTTACGAGATTTGAGTTTGCGATTTCGCGACTACTCCCAACAGGAAAATCCGCCAATCCTTCACCGCAAAGAAACATTTTTGAGCGAAAATCATGCGCTTTACTTGAAGTTTGCTAAGTTTACTAAATCTGAAGAAAAAGCCGGACTATATACCGAAACTAAAACGATCGGCAATCAGCAGGGCTGGGAGAGACGGCTGCAATCTTGTGGTGTGAAAATTAAAAATCATCGGATAATTCGGCAAGTATGAAGCAGCTCAATTTTTTTCTATTCAAATCTCCCCAGGTTGGGAGAATATCTTTATTTGTCTTGCTGTTTTGTTCGTTATTGACAATCACTGGAGTTGGAGGACTATTATTTTATTTTGGGATCGGTCATATCAATTATCCAGATCGCAACCGATTTCCGATTCGTGGAGTCGATATCTCCAGCCATCAACAACAGATCGATTGGGCGCGGTTAGATCGATCGAACATCAACTTTATTTTGATGAAAGCAACTGAAGGGGGCAATTTTAAAGATCCTCGATTTCAAGATAACTGGCGACAGGCTAGGCAGCAAGGTACGATCGTCGGCGCGTACCATTTCTTTACTTTTTGCAAATCGGGACGCGAACAAGCTCAGAACTATATCGAAACAGTACCGAAACAGCCAGGGACATTACCTCCAGTTATCGATTTAGAATTTAGCGGCAATTGTCAATCGCAACCGACACAAGCTGGATTAGAAACAGAGTTAAATACATTTATCGCGATCGTTGAAAAGTTCTATCATAAACGACCGATTTTGTACGTTACGCACGAATTTTACGATCGATATCTCCAGAATCGCTATGCCGATCGACCGATTTGGATTAGTGATTTTTATAGCTTTAATAAGCTACCAATATTAGCCGATGGTAAACAGTGGCAATTTTGGCAATATAGCGAACGTGGTAGAGTCGCTGGGATTCCGACACTAGTAGATCTGAATGTTTTTAATGGCGATAAAACTCAATTCGATCGATTGATAAACACAGAGGTTATGCAAAAGCGACCGTAACGAATTTAATTTACCTGTGTATGCTAATATCATCGCAATTGACTAACTATCGATTCTCTTCCAGAGAGGCTCCGCCAACGCATTTGCCCGTAGTTTAGAAATTTTCGGGTGCGACTAGCCTTAAGATTGAATAGGGTCAATAACAACCCTAACGAACCAGCAATATTTTTGTCCTTATTGTGAAACTATATACTTACCACACTCCCGAACGCACTCCCGCAAACGAACTTCCTATCTGCGCGATCGCGATCGATGTACTACGCGCAACCTCGACGATCGCCGCAGCACTGAAGTCTGGAGCCGAAGCAATTCAAGCTTTTAGCGACATGGATAAGCTGATGGAAGTGAGTGACAAATGGCCATCTGAATTACGTTTGCGCGGTGGCGAGCGGGGTGGAGCCAAAGTAGCAGGTTGCGATTTGGGCAATTCGCCGCTAGATTGTACGCCAGAGGTAGTAGGTGGCAAACGGTTATTTATCAGCACCACTAATGGTACTCGCACCTTACAGCGGATTCAGGATGCCAAAATCGTCCTCGCCGCAGCTTTAGTCAATCGTCAGGCGATCGTCGATTATGTCATCGACCAGAACCCAGAAACAGTCTGGATGGTAGGATCGGGATGGGAGGGCGATTATTCGCTCGAAGATACCGTCTGTGCTGGCGCGATCGCCGATAGTATTATTACTAAATTAAACGTGCCGTTATCAGATATCGCTGGTAATGATGAACTAGTAGCTTCGATCGCATTGTACCGACAGTGGAAGGACAATCTGTTGGACTTGTTTTATCTCGCCAGTCACGGACAACGATTGGTGCGACTAGAATGCTTTGACGATCTCAAATTCTGTGCGACTCCCGACACGTTAGATATCATTCCAATTCAAACTAGCGTAGGTGTATTGCAAGCTCATGCCTCTTAATCGATACTAATGTCTGCAAAATATCTGTAACAGATAATTAATCTGTAGGGGTGCCCCTCGTGGGTACCCGAAGGTTGCAAAAGTAGCTATAAAATTTAAACATACATAAATTTATATAGGAAACTATATCGGTTTACATTAGCTATTTACAACCAGATTTATATTTATCAGAATTTTAGATAATTTTTATCCTCATTGATATTTAAATTTACAATTTTTACTAATATTAGTTAAACCCTAACTGGTGGGCAGTGCCCACCCTACATTATTATGGGGCGTATAAAACATGTAGTTTATATCTTACCTTATCTAAATCAGGGTGGCACCGAACGACAGGCATTAAGTCTGATAAGAGAGTATCAACATCGTTATCGGGTGTCATTGCTGGCACCAACTGGTAAAGGATTACCACCTTTTTTAGCACAACAGCTCGATTATTGTGAATTTACAGCCTGGGAGCGAAACTTTTTCAAAGGGTTACGAGAGCTAATTGCGGGAATTAAAGTCGCTCAAAAACGTCAATCGATCGATCTAATTCACGTTCATGGCGCGCACGAATTAATGATTCCCGTGCGGTTGTTGTTTCCCAATCTCCCAATCGTTTTTACCGTACATGGCTATCATGGAGCGAGTGCAGAGATTAGTTACCGTCTTGCCTGTTTATTTGCCAATCTGTGGGCGACACGCGTAATTTCTATCTGTCAAGCCGAGTACGATATTTTAGTCAAATTTGGCATGAATCCTGCCAAACTAGAAATGATTTATAATGGCGTACCGACACCAATACTCGATCGAGCTAAAGTAACGTCTTTAGCCGAGAGATTTAATTTAGATCCGTTAACGCAAACCATTATCGGTACGGCAGCTAGGTTATCAGAAGCCAAAGGATTGACGTACTTATTGCAAGCTTTTGCTAAAGTGGCACAAGGTAAGTCAAATTTACGTCTAGTTATCGCAGGTGTAGGCGAATTAGAACAGCAACTCAAGCAACAATCTCAAGAGTTAGGGATTGCAGATCGCACGATTTTCGCTGGATATATCGACGATCTGCCAGAACTAACGAGCTTATTTAATTTCTTTGTATTGCCATCGCTACAAGAGCCTTTTGGTTTAGTAGTTGCAGAGGCAATGGCACAAAGCAAAGCAACTATTGGGACAGATGTGAGTGGAATTGCCGAACAAATTGCTGATGGTAAAACTGGATTTTTAATTCCATCTAAAGATGTAGATGCTTTAGCTAAAAAAATGCAATATTTACTCGATCGACCAGAATTAGTCGATGAATTTGCCCGCAATGGCAGACAAAGATACGAACGGTACTTTGGACTCGATCGGATGTTAATTCAGACCGAAAACTTGTATTCTAAACTTATAAACTAGGTCAGCTATTATTGCAACATCCTCTACGTTTAAAAATGAATAATATAAAATCACAAATAGCACCAAAAAAAGTTTTGTTTATCAGCAATGGGCATGGAGAAGATCTTAATGCTGCTCAAATACTGAAAGCATTGCGCCAACAACAACCACAGGTAGAAATAGGCGCAATGCCCATTGGCGGTTATGGGAATGCTTATCGCAATTTAAATGTAAATATTATCGGCCCCACCGAGTTTTTACCCTCTGG
>NZ_PVWO01000308.1 GCF_003003845.1 Chamaesiphon polymorphus CCALA 037
CCATCCACCCATTCACCCCTACATCCACCCATCCACCCCTATGTCCATCAAAAAAATCATCTCCATCGGATTACTCATCTTCGTGCCGATTTCGATCGCGGCAGAATCTCTCCATTGGGGAGATCTAACTGTATTTATCACCTCAGCACTGGCAATCGTGCCCCTGGCCATCTGGCTGAGTACAGCAACAGAAGAAGTAGCAATAGTCACTGGCCCCTCCGTAGGCGGGCTGCTAAACGCCGTATTTGGGAATGCGACAGAATTGATTATTGGGCTAGTCGCGCTTAAGGCTGGCTTGATCGATATTGTCAAAGCGAGTATTACGGGCACGATTATTAGTAATCTGCTACTGGCAATGGGTTTATCGATGTTCTTGGGTGGTTTGAAGTTTAAGGAACAGGAATTTAAACCGATCGTGGCACAAGTGAGCGGTTCGTCAATGACACTGGCGGTAATTGCTATTTTACTGCCGACGATGGCGTTTTATTCAGCAAACCAATCTGAGACATTTGCCGTCGAAGAACTCTCGATCGCGGTAGCAATTATTTTGATCGTAGTTTATGCGATGACTTTAGTTTTTTCGCTCAAAACTCATAGCTACTTATATGATGTCAGCTTAGTCGATCTAGAAGTGGAAGCTACCGGACACAAACCAGATTTACGCTTGTGGTTATCGATCCTGGTAATTTCAACTTTAGCCGTTGCCTATGAATCAGAAATGTTTGTCGGCGTTGTGGAATCAGCGACTAAAGGCTTGGGTTTGACGCCCTTATTTACAGGCGTAATTCTCTTACCATTGGTTGGCGGTGCCGCAGAATATGTAACGGCGGTAGGAGTAGCGATTAAAAATAATATGGATCTATCTGTCTCGGTGGCGATGGGTTCGAGTTTATTAGTCGCTTTATTAATGGCACCACTTTTAGTATTAGTCGGCTACGCGATCGGTCAACCGATGGAATTGAATTTTAATCCCTTTGAAGTTGTCGCAGTGGGAGTCGCCGTAGTTGTCGCTAATTTAATTAGTCTGGACGGTCGATCGAACTGGCTCGAAGGAATATTATTACTGGCAACTTATCTAATTTTAGCTGCGGCGTTCTACTTTTTACCGATTTGAGATCGCCGTAAATTCAGGTTTCTAAGCATAAAAGCGTATGAATATAGCGATCGAGTAAGCCATTATGCTTATTTAAATATGACAAAGAGATAAGTTTTAGGCTGGGCGGATATCTCGATCTTCCTGGGAGATAGAGCGTGCTGAATCTACCGTCTTTTAAGAATTTATCGGCTCAATTTAATTAGTGTTTAGACCTGAAAAATTGAGGGATATCGATCGAGTGCAATATTAAGTAAATCGATTTTCTCGATCGTCAACGTGTGCTAATACACATCAATAATAAGCCATTGTGCTGACTCCAAATTTAATTGAAGTTGGTAAGATTGTCGTGCATCAAAATAATACACATGTGCCTCATGCAAATTAAAAGGCATCACAGTGTTGACAAATGCTTACCACTCAAAAGACTATCGCTAGGGATAAAACTCTGTTAGCTGACTAGTCGCTCGAATGCGTAAATCCATATCTAAGTTAAATTTCTCATTAAGCTATTTTCTGTTTTACGCGTCAACTTCTAGCGATCGAAAATTTATCCAAATGAAATTCAAAAGAATCTTAAGTTTAGCTTTAGGATCGAGTGCAGTACTAAGTTTTGGCGCGATTGAAGCCCCTAAAGCGAGTGCAGCACTGCTAACTTCCTATCAATTTAATGGCAACGGAAATTGGTCGCTTGATGGTGTAGGGAGTAATGGCACTCCAGTAGGCAATATTAGTGCTTTTGTGCCTGTAGGTTCGAGAGTTGAAAAAGCTTTTCTTTACAGTACTACTTACTTTAACAGCAACTCATTCGTCCCAACTGTTAACTTTGATGGGACTACTTACAGTAGTGCCGCATGGACTAATCTTGGCACTACATCAGGTGCTAGCCTAACAGCTTTCCGTGCAGACGTTACAAGTCAAGTTGCGGCTAAGATTGGAACTGGAAGTGCTTCAGATTTCATTTTTTCCGTCCTGAGTGAAAGTCCCAATAGCAGTATTGACGGTGAAGCCTTAGCAATTGTGTATAGCAACCCAAATGAGCTGGAAAGGACGATTGCTTTTCTAGATGGTTTCACTAATCCCGCAGGTGATACCACTTCTGTAAATTTAGCCGCTCCACTGACGACTACTCAACTCTCAGATCCAAATTTTGAAGCCTTGCTGTCTCTAGGTATTGGTTTTAGTGCAGGGGGCGCGAACAGTCAATCCTCTAGAGTCGATATTAATGGTGCGCGATTGACTACGGCTGCTGGCGGCTTTGATGATGGTGCTGAATTAAATGGAGCATTGATTACTATCGGCGGTCTTGGTGACAGCACTGGTAACCCAACCAGTCCCAACAGTATTAGTGCGCTCGATGATGAGCTTTACTCGCTTAACTCATTGCTAGCTGCTGGCAACACCCAAATTAAGATCGATACGCTCAATCCATCAAACGATGATAATATCTTCTTTGCTGGTATCAATATCACTGCCCGAGCAGGAGTTAACGCGCCACCACCACCTCCATCTACAACAGCCGTTCCCGAACCCTTCACGATCGTGGGAACTCTTATCGGTGCTGGTACGGCATTCCGGATGAGAAAAAGATTGAAAGCTACTAACAAATTGTAGATTTAACCGATCGAATTAGAGCACCAGAGAAATTTATAGATTTCGGAAACGATTTCTAGAGTTTCTCTGGTGCTTTGTGCTGAGTGCAGCTATTTTGAGCTTCATGTCAATCACCCGCTATCTTGAATTTGCAGATGCGCCTCCTGCCCAACTATTAATATTTGTGTAGATAAATTGAGGCAAAACCAAAGATTTTAGTTTTGAACGCGAATAAATGTTAAGTTTTTGTTTGCAAATTGTGTCGGACAAAGCCAGAAAGTACCACCCATCATGGATTTTCTGCTAAAACTACTAGAGAGTAAGCACTGAGTGGACAATCCGCAGCCGACGCTACAATATGTAAAAAATCGCTGTAACCAGATCCCGCTCGGTCGCGCTACACTTCAAATCCAAGCCACTTGCCTTAAACTTCACTAGAATTTATCCCGTAGGAGCGATACCGCATGTTCACTAACGTCAAGTCCACCATTAGACATATAACTCCCGACGATGTACGGGGCAGACAGTTATTGAAGGTGGTCTATGTCGTGTTAGAGCCACAGTATCAGAGCGCGTTGTCTGCTGCTGTCAAAGCCATTAACGACCACAACCCCAAAGTCGCGATCGAAATTAGTGGCTATCTTCTAGAAGAACTGCGCGATCCCGAAAATTATGCCGGACTAGAGCGCGATATCCAAACCGCAAATATCTTCATCGCTTCACTAATTTTTATTGAAGATTTAGCCGAAAAAGTTGTCGCCGCCGTTGCCCCCCATCGGGATAATTTAGATGTCGCAGTAGTCTTTCCCTCGATGCCTGCTGTGATGCGGTTGAGCAAAATGGGTAGCTTCTCGTTAGCACAATTAGGACAGTCTAAAAGTGCGATCGGCGAATTCATGAAAAAGCGCAAAGCTAATGCTGGCGCGGGTAGCTTCCAAGATGGAATGCTCAAGTTATTGAACACTTTACCCAATATTCTCAAGTACTTGCCGATGGAAAAGGCGCAAGATGCGCGCAACTTTATGTTGAGTTTCCAGTATTGGTTGGGCGGTACGCCAGAGAATTTGGAAAACTTCTTGTTGATGTTGGCCGATCGATACGTCTTAAAAGAAGATGATACGCTCAATTCGGCAACTTCCGCAGGCGCAATTAAATATCAAGATCCCGTCACTTTCCCCGATATGGGAATCTGGCACCCGATGGCACCACAGATGTTTGAGGATGTCAAGGAATATCTAAATTGGTACAACAGCCGTCGCGATGTCTCCGAAGATCATAAAGATCCGCTCGCTCCTTGTATCGGCTTAGTATTGCAACGCACCCACATCGTCACGGGCGATGCGGCGCATTATGTAGCGATGCTCCAAGAGTTTGAAGCCATGGGCGCGCGGGTAATCCCAATGTTTGCCAGCGGTCTGGACTTCTCCAAGCCCCTAGAAGCCTTCTTCTTCGACCCGATCGACAAAAACAACGCGATCGTCGATGCAGTGGTCTCCCTGACTGGATTTGCCCTCGTTGGCGGGCCAGCGCGACAGGATCATCCCAAGGCAATTGAAGTATTAAAACGTTTGAATCGTCCGTATATGGTGGCGTTACCTCTGGTCTTCCAAACTACGGAAGAGTGGGAGGAGAGCGATTTAGGTTTGCACCCCATTCAGGTAGCTTTACAGATTGCCATCCCCGAATTAGACGGCGCGATCGAGCCTATCATTCTATCAGGTCGCGATGGTTCGACCGGACGCGCGATCGCGCTGCAAGATCGGATCGAAGCGATTGCCGGACGTGCCATGAAGTGGGCGAATCTCCGCCGCAAGCCAAAAATTACTAAAAAGGTCGCGATTACCGTCTTTAGTTTCCCACCCGATAAAGGGAACGTCGGTACTGCGGCATATTTAGACGTATTTGGTTCGATTTACGAAGTCCTCAAATCCATGCGGGATAACGGCTACGATGTCCAAAATATCCCCGCATCGCCCAAGGAACTGCTCGAAGAGGTAATTCACGACGCGCAAGCACAATATAATAGCCCCGAATTGAACGTGGCTTATCGGATGTCAGTGCCAGAATATGAAGCACTCACACCTTATTCCGAGAAACTTCACGAAAGCTGGGGGCCACCACCAGGTAATCTGAATAGCGACGGTCAAAACCTGGTTATTTACGGCAAACATTTCGGAAATATCTTCATCGGCGTACAGCCAACATTCGGTTATGAAGGCGACCCGATGCGGTTGTTATTCTCCCGTTCCGCCAGTCCTCACCACGGTTTTGCGGCTTATTATACTTACCTCGAAAAAGTCTGGGAAGCAGATGCCGTTCTCCACTTCGGTACCCACGGTTCGCTGGAATTCATGCCAGGGAAACAAATGGGGATGTCCAACGACTGCTTCCCCGATAGTTTGATCGGTAATATTCCCAACCTTTACTACTACGCAGCAAATAACCCTAGCGAAGCAACGATTGCCAAACGCCGTTCCTACGCCGAAACTATTTCTTACCTAACTCCCCCCGCCGAAAATGCCGGATTGTATCGCGGTTTGCAAGAATTAGGCGAACTCGTCGGCTCCTATCAAGCCTTACGCGATAGCGGTCGCGGCGTCCAAATTGTGAATACGATTATGGATAAAGCGCGGATTTGCAACCTAGATAAAGATGTCGATTTACCCGATGTCGATGCGGGGACGATGGCAATCGAACAACGCGACAATATCGTCGGTGCCGTCTATCGCCGCCTGATGGAAATCGAATCGCGGCTACTTCCCTGTGGCTTACACGTCGTTGGTAAACCACCCACAGCCGAAGAAGCGATCGCGACGCTAGTAAATATAGCATCACTCGATCGAGAAGAAGAAGGACTCAAAGGGTTGCCCCGGATTATCGCTGAAAGTATCGGACGCAATTTAGAGCAAGTCTATCAAAGTAACGATCGCGGTATCCTCGAAGATGTCCAACTGTTACAAGATATTACCCTCGCCGTCCGCGAAGCTGTATCTGCCATGGTCAAATCCCAAGTCAACGAAGAAGGACGAGTTTCTTTCCTGGCTAAGTTGAATATCTTCAACAAGGGTAAAAAAGAACCTTGGGTCGAATCCCTTCATGCCTCTGGCTATAAACAGGTAAACCTCGAAGAAATCAAACCTCTCTTCGACTACCTCGAATTCTGCCTCAAACAAGTCTGTGCTGACAACGAACTCGGCGCACTCCTCCAAGGACTCGCAGGCGAATACATCCTCCCAGGGCCAGGTGGCGACCCCATCCGCAACCCCGATGTCTTACCCACAGGTAAGAACATGCACGCCTTAGATCCTCAATCTATCCCCACCGAAGCCGCAGTTAAATCGGCTAAAGTGGTCGTGGATCGACTACTCGATCGACAAATGCGGGAAAATAACGGACTATATCCCGAAACGATCGCTTGCGTCCTCTGGGGTACAGACAACATCAAAACCTACGGTGAATCCCTGGCTCAAATCATGTGGATGGTCGGTGTCAAACCCGTCCCCGATGCATTAGGACGAGTCAATAAACTCATCCTCATCCCCCTCGAAGAACTGGGTCGTCCCCGCGTTGATGTGGTCATCAACTGTTCCGGTGTCTTCCGCGACCTCTTCATCAACCAGATGAACCTGCTCGACCAAGCCGTAAAAATGGCCGCCGAAGCCGACGAACCCCTCGAAATGAACTTCATCCGCAAACACGCCTTAGCCCAAGCCGAAGAAATGGGAATCAACCTGCGTCAAGCCGCCACCCGCGTCTTCTCCAACGCCTCCGGTTCCTACTCTTCTAACGTCAACCTGGCGATTGAAAATAGCACCTGGGACAACGAAGCCGAACTTCAGGAAATGTACCTCGGACGCAAATCCTTCGCCTTCAACTCCGATAACCCTGGCGTAATGGATAACGCGCGCGAGATTTTTGAAACCACCCTCAAAACCGCCGAAGTCACTTTCCAAAACCTCGATTCCTCGGAAATCAGTCTGACCGATGTATCCCACTACTACGACTCAGACCCCACCAAAATCGTCGCCAAACTGCGGGATGACGGCAAAATGCCTTCTTCCTTCATCGCCGACACCACTACCGCCAACGCTCAAGTTCGCAGCCTCTCCGAAACCGTTCGCTTAGACGCCCGCACCAAACTACTCAACCCCAAATGGTACGAGGGGATGCTCTCCCACGGCTACGAAGGCGTGCGCGAACTCTCGAAACGCTTAGTCAATACCAGCGGTTGGAGTGCTACAGCCGGAGCGGTGGATAATTGGGTCTATGAGGAAACCAATGACACATTTATCAAGGATAAAGAGATGTGTAAGCGGTTGATGGATCTCAATCCGAACTCGTTCCGCAAGATCGTTTCGACGCTCCTTGAAGTGAATGGACGCGGTTATTGGGAAACCAGTGATGAGAATCTCGATATGCTCCGCGACCTCTATCAGG
>NZ_PVWO01000021.1 GCF_003003845.1 Chamaesiphon polymorphus CCALA 037
TCTCTATTCCCTATCCCCTAAAGCCTAAGACCTAAAACCTAAAGCCTAAAACCTAAAGCCTAAAACCTAAAGCCTAAAGCCTAAAGCCTAAAGCCTAAAGCCTAGCCAATGTCAGAAACACACTACCAAGTTCTTCAAATCTCTCCACAAGCTACCGCTGATGAGATCAAACAATCTTATCGGCGGTTGGCAAAAAAATTTCATCCCGACGTGAATGGCGGTCAAATAAATTCCGATCGCATTGTCAAGCTAAATGCTGCTTATGAGGTATTAGGTGACGAACGCAAGCGTAGAGAATACGATTACCTGTATGGGGCAGCCAAACCCATCCCCCGCCAACAACAATCGGCTACGCCAATCCCCCGTCGTCCGCGCACAGTAGGACGCGAGTTAGATGAAGAACTAATTCTGTGGTTGAATCAGGTTTACCAACCGATAAATCGGACGATTAATTGGATTATCAAGCCACTAAAAACCCAAATCCAAGAACTTTCTGCCGATCCTTTCGATGACGAATTAATGGCCAATTTTGAGGCATATGTAACGGAATGCCAGCAACATCTCCAGAAGATCGATAAAATATTTCATTCGATGCCCAATCCTTCGCTAGTTGCTGAGATTGCTGCTAACTTATACTATACAATCAACCAAGTAGCCGATGGTATCAAAGAGTTGAATTTCTACATCATGAATTATGATGAGAGATACCTACATGATGGGATTGAGATGTTCAAAATTGCCGCTCAACTCCAAAAAGAAACTAATAAAAAAGTCAAGATATATAAGTAATAAGATTGTCAAAGGCTATCCAATAATTAACAATCAATAATCGTATTTGTATAAAAATCACAGATTTGTAATCATAGAATTAGTACTTTGTTTCTCCCAGAAGTGGGGCTTAATGTCTAGTTTCACTGACAAGATCTTTATCAACAAATAAAATTAAAAATGACTTCAGAATTTATCTTTCATTTGGCATTTCCGATCCAGAATATTCCAGACGCTAAAAAATTCTATATCGATGGCTTGGGCTGCAAGCTAGGTAGAGAAACACACAACTCAATGATCCTAGAGCTGTACGGACATCAATTAGTCGCTCATGTTACCGATCGACCCGCACCCGTTCAAGCCGGAATTTATCCCCGTCATTTTGGGATTGTATTTCCAACTTTAGCTGATTGGCAATCGTTACTCGATCGAGCTAACGCTCGACAACTCAAATTTTATCAGTCAGCAAAACATCGATTTGCTGGTGAGATTACCGAGCATCGCACGTTCTTTTTAGTCGATCCTTTTGCCAATCTCTTAGAATTCAAGTTTTATACGCATTCCGAATCGATATTTGGCGCAACTGAATTCGATCGCATCGGTGACTTAGCAGGTTGAGATAATGCCTCCGAAATTTCCAGCAGCACGCGTCGATCGGACACCATCAGTGGATGTGCGAGTACGGGTATCGATCTTTCCGTACCGATACCCAATTGCGAACTACTTGGCGGTAAAATAATCAGATCGAATGGCGTCCATAACGAAGTAAAATTCAATTCTTTTAATCGATCGACATCGCTACTGAGATCTTGCATAAAAGCACTATTGGGACGCATCTGCATACAACCCGATCGCATTGAAAAATTAGCTGCAATCGTCCCATTGTGGGGAGTAGAAATTGTAATGAATCTCTGCACGCGCTGCATTCCACCCAACCGTTGTAAATAGTAACGGCTCACCAATCCACCCATACTAAACCCTAACAGGTCGATCGATCGCTCAGAATGAGAATCGGGTGCAAAAATGCGATCGATCTCCACTGCTAACTGTCGAGCGAGGATTTCGAGCCTCGTCGTTCCATCATTGGTACGCAAATCGATATCGAAAACTTCCCAACCCAATCCGCGCAGATAACTGGCAATTGTGCGCATCTTATAGCTAGTATCCATCAACCCATGGACGAGAAAAACTGGATTGCGATGCTCCTCTGGAGCAGCGGAGCCAGCGACTATTGGCGCACTTTTACTGACATTCGAGGGCTGTACTGGCATATTGGCAAGCCGCTTGGCATTTAGGTATCGACTTCGATCTTAAAACGATTGACGAGCTATGCTTGCCATCTGCATGACAGTTCTTCAAGTGGCTAAATCGGAATCGGTTCTCTAAACTACCAGTCAAATTCGCCAGCATCTAGCAGCTCTCCTGGGTAGCAAAACAGAATCAAAACTGCTGGTGATGGTTGTAGTGCAAATATCGTAGTTCTCATCTGTACGTAAATCCACTTACCTATCCAAAAGACACCTACAAGTATTTCCGTGGATCGACGCTGTTAGCGATCGGGGTGTGTAGAGAACAATGTAGCAGTGGAGAAAAAACAACCCGGAACAAATCCCAACCGAATTAATTCTTCTCCAACTCGCATCTAGTTTCCACTGTCCGAACCCCTCTGATGTAATTATTCCCATTTATCGGTCGATTGCATCATTTACCCAGCATCTATCTTCAAACAAGGTTGCTCAAAACAATGGCTACTCAGGCTTCTGCTCATTCCGAATCGATGTCCCTCTTGATGAATTATTATCAACAGCCCAGCATCAAAGTCCGCAATCAGTTAGTCTTGTTAACTGCTGGTCTCGTCAGACAGATCGCTCACCGGATCGGTCGTCAATGTGCAGAACCTTATCAAGATTTAGAGCAAATTGGTTACTTAGGCTTGATTCGCGCGATCGAACGTTTTAATCCCCATCAGGGTTGTGCGTTTAGCTCGTTTGCAGTTCCCTATATTAGAGGCGAAGTTTTACACTTCCTTAGAGACAAGAGTAGCGTCTTAAAGATTCCTCGGCGTTGGCAAGAACTCCAAAAAGAGGGTGAGAAGGTGCGTCAGCAACTGACAGCTAAATTGGGTAGAAAGGTTCGGGATGAAGAAATTGCAGCGGTACTGAACGTCTCTGTCAGCGAGTGGCGCGAGACTCAAGCCGCAGAACACAACCGTCAAGCTTTAAGTTTGGATGCGACAGTCGGTCAAATGTTAGATTGCCCCGTGACTTTAGGCGATAGTTTACCAGACACCCGCGAACAACAACGTCAATATCTCGAAGAGGAACGCCAACAACTCAGCGGTGCTATTTCCGAACTCGAATCCAAAACCAAACAAGCGATCGAATTTGTTTATATCAAAGGGCTACCCCGCAAGGAAGCTGCCAAAAGAATCGGCGTTAGTCCCATGACAGTCACCCGCCATCTCCAACGCGGCGTCAAACAATTATCCACCCTCTTACACCCAGAAGACGCTGTAATGACCTAGTTTTATCTCAGGTTGATGTCTTTAACTAATTTCACCCCAGGAACTTAACCAACCAGTGAGGAGCAATCCTCACTTTTTTTATGCTCCACGTCAACTAAGGCATTGCTGGGGATTCAGCAATTCCTTAACTATTAAGTAGATGGACATAATTAAAGTGACAATGACGAAATCGCCCTCACCCCACCATCGCCTGTGGCTCTGGCTCCCCTCTCCCAAGAATGCTATCCATTACGCAAAAGCTGCTGGATAGGATACGGAGACTAAGTTTTTGGGGCTAGCTGCGAACCGTCAAGTAAATGATGGAGTACCCCAATACCTCGCCAGATGGTTTTGAGTCCAGGTTCTCCATCATTCTTCCGAGCTAAAAAGCCACCTAACCTGGCAATCCAACCAACTGCTTGATGTAAAGTTGGTGGCTGTTTAGAGCGATTTCTCGGTTCAAACTTCCGCCGCAGGAGTTGCCATTGGGCTGGTAAAAGTGCGATTTCACAAGACTGTTCTGGATGAAGGCGAGCACAATAAGTTAAGTGCATTAGTCGCCATGCGACAATTGAATAGCCCAAGCTTGGGAAAGGGGTTGGGGGAGAGGGCTGAGTAACCGGAGTTGGTATAAGCCTGCATTCTGCGCTGATTTTAGTTCGGTTTCGTGTCGATAAAATAGCCCCGACTCCTGAGAGTCGAGGCTGTTGTGGTTATTCAATCTCTATAGCTAATAAATCTTAGCTAGAGGCGTAACTCGATCGAAATTAACGGCAAGCGCGATATTTAATGTGGTAGACCAAACCGCGATGAGCCAAGTCGAAAGAATCTACAGTAGCAGCACCTCTTCCGCGTGCTGTCATCGAGGCATTGACGCGCATATTGGTGCTATCGCCACAGGCAGACCAGACATCAGCTACAGTAGCTAAACTATCACGGACGTTGTAGTTAGTTTCGCCACTAAAAGTTCTTTGGAAGACAGGGCCGCGATTGCCCGCAAAGAAGTATTCTGCCCGCAAAGTGCCGCGAGTATCAGGAGCTACATAGCCACGATAGTCAGCATCGTATAAAGAAATTTGAAACCCTTGGGGGACTTTAATCGGAATGCTGAGGTTACAGCTTTTACGGCTTTGACTGGAATCGTTACCCAAAGCACTAAATTTATCGAATAGAATGGTTAATTCTTGACCGTCGGGGCTGACGCTAACGCTAGCAGACTCGGCAGGGCAACCGCTACCGCCGTAACTCGCTCCCAAAATTTCAACTTTACTCTGGGCTACTGCGGGAGAGATCGGGGCGGCTGCCAATGTTGCAATGAGGAGTGCTTTGAGGAATTTCATAATACAGTCCAAAAATGAAGATAGTGTGTGGTAAATTTAAGTAAGGTTACGAAAAAAAATATAGAGATTTTATCTCTAGTTAATTCATAACTGACAACAGATTTTGCTGGTAACAAAATCGCGTCAAAAAGATGAAGATATGAGCCAAAAGGCTTAATCTCCTGCTTTTACGATTAGGTTTAGAGATCGTAAAAGCTTTTTTCTTTTCCCTTTGTATTTGATTAGATGTAGATCTAGTTTCAGAGGTTCCCACTTTCGCAAAAGTATTTTAGAGTTGGGCTGAGCTTAGATCTGACAGGCTGTCGCTCCAGTAGAGAATTGCCAATTCCTGAGTTATTCCTATCTTTTGTAACAATTGTTGACATTGACAGATATCCAGACCCAATCGCCAGCAATAAAAAAGATGGGCAAATGCCCACCCTCTCAGTTGTTTTAAATTAAAGCCTACACCTAACGCTTAATTATTAGCGTGAAATTCGCGGAAGCTCTGATAAAATTCGTTCTCCTCATAGATATGGCATTTATCGGTAATATCTTTCATGAGTTCCCATGAAAACGTCCGTTCCTTAATATAGTCGCCCCAGTTAGCTTTGATAATAGCGTGAGCTTCGCGCAGGCGGTAGGACGGAATCGCGATCGAAATATGATGGGGAATGTGAACGTTGATATCGTGACAGAGGAATTCGACCCAACGAGGGTAGTCGCAATGAACGGTACCAGATAATTGAGCGATCGCTTCATCCCATTGGGCATTAGGCTTGAATGGAATATCTGCGGCAGTGTGATGGACGATCGTGAAAGTGCTCATCCAGAAATGATATACCAACCAAGGCATCAGCCAAAACTTGATAAATCCCCAGACACCTAGAGTCGCAAACATGATGGGGAAAATAATTGCCGCACCGATAATGACAAATAGAGCGGAGAACTTGACATCATTTCTGGTTTTACCTTCGGCAAAATTGCGCCAGTCAAAGTGAACGGCTGCCCAGTGAGGTAAAGATGCCAACCACCACAACCGACCGCGCATGGCTTGATAAACTACCTGAAGCCAAGCTGGAGCTGTCTGATAAGCTTCTGGTCGCCAAGGTTGCCAAGCATTATCTACATCCATTTTGTTGGTATGCTTGTGGTGCTTCGCATGTCCGTATCGCCAGCCGTGGAACGGATAAATCAGGGTCAACATAAACAGATGACCGACGATATCGTTAACTTTGCGGCTATTAGCGAAAGAACGGTGCGCGCAGTCATGACCGATGACAAAGCAGCCAGTCATGGCCGTACCTGTAAATATCCACGCCAAGGGTAGCAGATACCAAGGGGAAATAGAGATGGCAAACATGCCCACCGATACCATGCTGATGGTCTTGAGCACAGTCATCCAAGCTTTGAAGCTATCTTTAGCAAAGACTTCTTTTGGTAAAGTCTTGAGGATGTGCTTGAGTTTGAGATCGGGGTGAAGATTTGAGGACAGCGTGGTGGCTGTATTAGATTCGATCGATAAAGTCATGTAGCGGTTTAGATCTCCAGAAATTATAAAGCACCGTTGTTGCTACTGCCGATCGGACACCGCTCTAATGGCAGGTCGGTGGCAATTATTAATTTTGTAGCTCGATTAGGTACCGTTTTGTTAACAATCATTAATATTTAATCGTACCTTAGTGTGTTGCTGGGGTCTAGTATCTCGTTCGCGTAGGGTTGCTGAATGCCAATTATCGAGTTAGTTAGGTTGTGGCTAAACCATCTGGAAACCGGACTTTTCAAGGATCGCTCCCCACCAAAACGGAGAGATCGCATTCAGCTATGTCAGTCTGGTGTCGATCTCTGCTTAGATTCTAATACTTTGAGCGAGTGATGGAGATCGCAGGCACTCTAGTTTATCGGGAATACATTTTGATGTGAAAGCATTAAATACCCCGATAAGTAGTTCCCATATCGCATGTTTGACACTCAAAATACCGCTCAAAACGTCTTGCTTGGCTCTGGCGTCCAATCTTTTGCTGGATCTGTTGCTAACCTCGATGGACTCGACTACTACAAGCTCCAAGTCAATAGTCGCTCCAATGTTAGTATGAGTCTGTCGGGACTCAGCGATAATGTCAATCTTTTTTTATTAGATAGTGCCTCCAGACAATTAGCGGCTTCGAGTGCTACAGGCATTCGATCGGAGTTAATTAAAACCACACTCGAAGCTGGAACCTACTTTGTCAAAGTTCAGCAAGCTACTTCTACAACTAGCTCGCCATATCAACTTAATTTTTCTAACGATCCGCTCTTTAGCACTCCCAATAGCACGCCGCAAAGCCTGATTGTTAATGGGGTAAAGGCTAGCTATGCGGCTAATTCTACCCTCACGCTCTCCACCAGTTATGCATCGGATCGCGATGGTTGGCAAGATGTTAGTAAAGTAGATTTTTGGTTGACTCAATCTTTGCCTGACTCGACCGAACGACGGATTGAATTAGCTGATGTCGATACTTTTACCTCTCATAATGACGCCTCTGCGAAGTTTGGCTATACGACTAGTTTAAGCCAATTAGGATTGGCAGTTGGAGCCTATAAGTTGAATGCGGTAGCTTACGATAAGGCTGGATCTACTAGCGAGAAATTTACATCGACTGCTTTTAATATTACCAATAGTGCCGCCCAAAATTTAAGTATTAGCGGTATTCAAACTAATTACGATGCGACTTCGACACTGACGATCGATCCGAGTTTTGTCAGCGACAGTAATGGTTGGCAAGATGTTAGTAAAGTAGATTTTTGGTTGACTAACTCCGTTGGTAGACGGGTAGAGTTAGCTGATGTGACTAGTTTTATTAGCAATGATGGTCTGACTTCAGCTCGATTCGGCTATTCGACTGGTTTGCTGGGATTAGCATCTGGCGATTATAAATTAAATGCAGTTGCGATCGACACAGCTAACGCGAGGAGTAGTACCTTTACATCGAGTATTTTTAATATCGCGAATAGTAAGCCCCAAGACTTACAAGTTAATGGCGTTCTCGATAGCTATAGTGTCGATTCTAGAATAACTTTAGCTACTAGTTACGTGTCAGACAATAATGGCTGGCAAGATGTTGGTAAAGTAGATTTTTGGTTGACAGATAGCTCTAACAAACGGATCGAACTAGCCGATGTTACTAGTTTCTCATCTAATAATCTCACCTCAGCTAAGTTTGGTTATTCTACTGCTTTGACGGGATTGGCTGCTGGTAGATATAGCTTAAATGCCTTAGCTTTTGACAAGACTGGTGTTACTAGCAACCAATTTACAAAGTCTTTTGATGTGACTAATGTCGCTCCAAAAACTTTGACGCTAAACCTTGCTAATACTAGTACTACTCCTAGCTATGATGCTAATTCAACCATAACCCTCGCTTCAAGTTTTGTAACGGATAATAATGGTTGGCAAGATATTAAAAATGTCGATTTTTGGTTGACAAATTCTAAAGGCACCCGGATCGAACTAGCGGACGTTACTAGTTTTACCAGCAATAGTGCGACTACGGCTAAATTTGACTATGCTGCCGATCTGAGTCAATTAGGTTTGGCTGCTGGTAACTATAGCTTGAATGCGATCGCTTATGACAAGTCAGGAGCATTGAGCAGTCGCGCCGCTAAATCTTTTGCTGTTAGTAATACTGCACCAGCAACTCTGACAGTTAATGGGGTTAAGGATAGCTACGCTTTGAATTCGACACTAACGATCGATCCGAGTTTTGTCACTGATAATAACGGTTGGCAAGATGTTGGTAAAGTAGATTTTTGGTTGACTGATGCTCTCAATCGCCGGATTGAATTAGCCGATGTGACTAGTTTTACCTCAGATACCGCGATCGCTGCTAAATTTGGATATTCTACTAGTTTGGCTGGATTAGCCGCAGGTAGTTATAGTTTGAATGCTGTTGCTTACGATCGAGCTGGATTAGCTAGCAATACATTTACTAAATCTCTGAGTTTGGTAAATAGCGCGCCCCAAACTGTAACTCTTAATGGTCTCAAATCTCTATATAGCAAGACTTCCATTCTAGAACTAACATCTAGCTATGTAACCGATATTAACGGCTGGCAAGATGTTACTAAAGTAGATTTTTGGTTGACTGATTCCCTCTCTAGACGGATTGAATTAGCTGATGTAACTAGCTTTACTGCCGAAGGTACTAATGCTAAATTTGATTATTCAACTAGTTTGAGTGCTTTAGGATTAGCGGCTGGTCGTTATCAGTTGAATGCCATTGCTTATGATAAAACTGGGGCAGCTAGCGATCTAGCCTGGAAGCAATTTGATATCTCGGCGACTCTAGATTGGTTCGATCTCAATCTCAAAGATGCGGGTGTCGTCGGTTTGGCGCGGAGCAAAGCTACTGACGGAACACTCGATCGTAACGATATGTTGTCGATTTTCAGAGATGTGCAAGACGGTGGTGTTGTCGATACTTCCGAGCTAACCGATCTCAAGAGTTTGATGGCTACTACTACGCCATTTTCAATGTCGGATCCCGTTCGCTACTTATCGAATAAGTTAGCTATAGATTCCTACGCCAATATCAGTAACACCGCCTTCGAGGCGAGTCTGGGTAAATGGTTCTTAGGTACTGTCGCTCCAACAGCAACATTTACCGATGAAAGTAGCGGTAAAGTCACAAATTTCACCTATACACGTTTCCAAACCCCTCTATTTGGTACTAATACTAGCGCGCGCATCGGTGGCATCGATCAACGCAGTTTTGGCGATTGCGTACTCTTAGCAGCATTAGGTGCCACATTCGCACCACAATCTAACGATGCGGGGAATAGTATTAGTAAAACCATTAATGACATGCTCATCGATAATGGTGACAACACCTATACCGTTCGGTTCTTTACTCAAGATCTCAAAGCTGAATGGGTAACTGTCGATAATCGCCTCGCCACTACCGATGGTAAAAATTTATTTGGGACTAGTAACAAAGACGGTTTGTGGGCACCAATTATTGAAAAAGCTTGCGCTCAATGGCGAGAATTCAATGAAGGTTCTACTTTCTATGCTTCTAAGCCAGCAACTGGATGGGATATTATCGGCAATGGCGATTATTTAGACGATGGACTCCAGCGCGTTACTGGGCGTGCTGCTAAGAACTACTTTACAGGCGGAGGTAGCTGGGATTTCAGCTTTAATTTAATTAAAGACTCCCTCGGTGCTGGTAAGGCAATTCTGTCAGCAGGCGTTCCATCTAGCAATACCCTCAATCTCATTAGCGGTCATGCTTATACCGTTACTAATGCCTATATTAGTGCCACTGGCGAGCAACGCGTTGTAGTTCGCAATCCTTGGGGCATTGACTATGCCTGGAGTGGTGCTGCCGATGGTAACAATGATGGATTCCTCGATCTCTCGTATACCCAATTCCGCAATTTTGGCTATATTACGATCGCTTAATTAATCTCGCTCTCGAACCAAAAATTCTCGAAGATCCCCTTAACTATCTCTAGTAATGGGGGTCTTCAGAATATTTATCTCCAGTTCTTCTGTACTTTTACCGAAGTATCCAATTCAACAAAATTCCCGATCCGTAGATTTCCTGAAGGTGCCCATGGGACTTCTGATTTATGGTGAAAGAATAGCATCCCCCGAGCTTCCTATCTAAATAATGAGTAAACTTATCACCCAAGAAATGGCGATCGTCATTGCCGTTCCAGTTGAAAATCCAACGATCCTGAATGAAGTTTTTCTCAAACAAGCAGGAATTATTCCGATCGATTGGCAGTTAGAACGCGAACCAGTTTATAGCGATCGCGTCGCGCAAATTATGTTTACTAATGGCTTGAGTATTGTCGCTCAACCCGATCGATTAATGTTCCTCGAAATGGTCGGCTATAAATCGATTCGGCAAAGCCGAGGTTACACCAACGAGACACTACATGCTGGCGAAGTCGCCCAAAAATATGTTGCCACGCTCAAAATGGCCGACTATCGATCGATCGGTATCAACTTCCGCAGCTATGCCCCACAAAATAGTCCCGATGCTGCCGCTGCATATATCAACAATGAATTGCTTGCTGGTGGTAATTGGCAGCAATACAATCGGAGTCAAGTGCGTGCATCCGTCAATCTTAACTACGATTTAGGCGATCGACAATTAAATCTCGCGATCGATGCTGCTACAATTCAATTCCCTACTCCTCTCCCCCATCCCGCTGTTGTTTTTTCTGGCACATTTAGTTACGATACCACGGCAAATTCTGGAGATCGCGTCGCTAAAATTACGGCAATTATTAGCAATTGGCAACAAGAACTTAATGAATTTAATTCCTTTATTGCCGTTGGCGTAGCCGCTCCTCTGGAGAATCGATTACTTTCTACAACTAGCGATCTTCCAGAGAGTGTTAAACCTGTAGTTAATGACATCAAAATAGTCGATGCACCAGCATTACCGCCACTTTTATTAAATTATAATTAAGTCCGTATAATTAAATCCTAAACCAGCCGAAACCATCAGCAGGGGTAATTCATGAATTACCCCTACTGATGGTTTCGGCGATCCAGCAACGCCGATAATTTACTTGGAAGCAAACTCGATTGGATTTTGGTCGCGCCGATGATTGAATGGGATGGGCGTACCTTGAGCGTCGCCGACTAATGCCGCAGTGGCTTCTAGGGAAGCTCTGAGCCGCTTGGCGGCATAAATTGACATATCGCGCGGCACATTGATCCGATCGCGGATATAACGTAAGGCAGCATCCGCTCCTGGTGGCGGTACGCAGACATCACCTGTTGTCATCAATGTCAGGGCACAACGCAAGGCTTCGTCTACTAAATCGTCATGAGCCGGATTGACGCGAATTAGATTGGCATGGTGCTTTACCGTCCGATATAGAGCTTCGGCGCGCGCATCTGCTGGCTCGGCAAAAGTGGCATCTGGCAATCCCTCCCACGGGCCATTATCCACTCTGGCTTTATTGATCGGCATCTGGGGTTCGCCGTTTTCCCAGCAACCGCCCATTTGGGGTGGTAAATCGTGAGCGTGGGTATGAAAATCGCTTTGAGTGCCGCGATAAGTTTCGCGACTTTCCAGCGCATCAAACCAGGCTGATAAACGCGGATTCTCTTCGCGGAGCGAGTAGCCTTTGTAGTAATACAGGCTGGCATTCATCCGCTCGACATAGGGCGTAAAAATAATATCAGCAGTGCTAAACTCGTCTAGAAAGTAGGCTCCAGGAGTAGATGCTAAAGCCTTCTCAACCATTTCTACTACACTGACAAATTGCGATCGATTGTACTGTTCGTCTCGTGCCGAATTGGCCGGACGACACAGCCAATTACACCAAGCCCGAAATAGCAACCGCTCCAACTGTCGCAGCGGGATTACTACTGGGTCGGTCATGCCATAAACTAAGATACCGAAAGCTTTCTCTAGCGCGATTAAAATATCGTCGCTTTCGGTGATAATGCGTCCGTCTAATTCTATGGCTGGCAGCATTCCCGATGGGACTTTGCGTTTGTACCAGCTTTCTTTTTCCCCATAGCAAAACATCGTAACTTTTTCGATCCGGTAGGGGATTTGTTTTTCCTCCAACCACAGCCAGATCTTCTGACAGTAAGGACACCAAGCATGATTGTCGCGGTAGAGCGTCACTCGCACGTCGGTTTCGCTATGTCCGAATAGCCGCAATCTCGCTTGAGCGTTAGTGGCTCCATTAATGGGATCTGAAGGCATAAATCGAGCATTCGCCAGATCTGCTAATTCTTGCCAACTCAAGGGGGTAGTAGTCATCTGGTGATGTATTTTATTTAAGCGATCGAGGGGTACTTTAGCCTCATTATACTGAGGATTTAGCAACGATCGTGTTACCCGATCGAGAATGAATTGCTGGCAAAAATTTAGGGGTAGGAGCAGCGTCAACAAGGGACGACATTAAAACCCCCCTTGATGAGCGCGGTGGCTCGTCAATTGGGGGATTGGGGTCAAGTCGATCGCCTAAATCTCTCTATACTTTACGAGGCGATGAGCTTAGGTAGCAGTGCCGCAGGATTGCTCGATATGCGTGTCAAACCAGAACCGATTAAGGATTGAGCGAGCAAGTAGCGATAGAGGTCGCTCAGTTGAATTGCCACGCCAGTCCAGCTAAAGTTTTGGTGTACTCGCGCCGAGGCTTGTTTGCGCATCTTCCGCGCCCACACTTCATCAGTCAAGATCCGTCCGATCGCATGGGCAAATTTACTCACATCGTGAGGCGGTACCAGCAAGCCAGTTTCCTCAGAAATTACCGTAAATTTCAAGCCACCCACCGCTGAGGCGACGACAGGCGTCCCACAAGCCATCGCTTCGATCGCGACTAAGCCAAATGGCTCGTAGTGGCTGGGAATCACGCAGACATCAGCAGCAGTATAGTAGAGTGCTAGGCGATCGTGTCCGACCATGCCGACAAACTCGGTATTGGCATGTAAATCCAACTCAGTTACAATCTTTTCGATCCGACGGCGTTCGGCACCATCTGCCTCGTTGGGATCGCTGCCGCCAACAATGAGTAGTTTTAAGTTCTGCGGATCGATTTCGGCACTGTACTCTAATTTCTCCCGCAATTCTCCCGTAGCGCGAACGAGGGTTTCGATACCTTTGCGTTTGTCAAAGCGACCGACATAGAGTACCACTTTTTCTTTAGTCCCGATGCCTAACTGTTTGCGCGCATCGGCTTTAGAAATCGGATGGAAGGTGCTCACATCGGTACCGCAAGGGATGATATCGATATTACCGATCCGCGAGACCAAATTCTCTAAATCTGCCTTTTCTTGAGGGCTGGTAGCGACGATCGAGTGAGCCTGTTCGAGCAGTTGTTTTTCGACGTCTAAGCGAGTTTGGGCGATTGCCGGAATCTCGCTCACAGATTGATATTTAACTGCGCCTAGCGAATGGTAGGTATGGATCAGTTGAATATTTTGGCGGCGTTTGAGTTCTAAACCTACCCACCCAGACATCCAGTAATTAGTATGCGCCAAGGGGTAATTTGTACCTTCTTTTTGCTGAAACTTTTGCAACGCATCTACAAAGTCGGGCATGTACTGGAACAGTTCGTCGCGAGGAATGTATGTTTCTGGCCCCGCAATTAGGCGAATCGTCCGACAATGGGGCGTATGTTGGACGATGGTGGCGTCATCGGGGCTACTCTTGCGCGTAAACATGTCTACTTGCCAGCCGAGTCTTGCCAAGGCTTCGCCGACTTGACGCACATAGACATTTTGACCGCCAGCAGCGTCTTTGCCAATTTCGGCTGCGGGATCGCCATGCTCGGAAATTAAGGCAATCGCTTGGCGAGTGGGAATTTTGGTTCGAGCGGAAGCAAATGGTTGCTGGGGTTGTGTCACTGGTGTGTTAGTACCGATAGTTGTGGGGAACTTTCCTGTTAACATTTTTTGCACCTCAGTAAAAATTGAGTTTAAAAGCTAGGCAAGTGTACGTTGTAGCTCGCGGCCAATCGAGCTAATGTACTGATGAGAGTAGTTGCGACTAGTCGGCGATGCGATTTTCCTCTCGAAAATCTCGGTATCGAATCAAGATATAGAGTTTGAAGTAATGGGATAATTGCTTCAAAAGGCTACAACCTGTCGTTGGCGGGAATGGCTTACTGTTTACAAGTAGCGATCGCCAGTAGCGATTTCTACTTGTAGATTCAGTCTGGGTGCCAACTTCGCTAGTGCTGAAGATTTATCTCGATCGCGTCGCAGCATATCGATGATGTGTTGTCTCGATCTGCGGTTTAGCGCGAACCGACTAGGTGTCCGTTGCGAGAGAATTTCTCGGCTAAGACTTGTTGATATACGGCTTCATAACCTGCGGCCATTTGCTCGACGCCAAAACGATGGGATACGTATTTCCGACAAGCAAATCGCGAAATCTGCGGTAGTCTGGCGACTGCGGCAATACACTCCTCAACCGTATTGCAGATAAAACCGCTGACGCCATCGGCCACAACTTCGGGTACCGATCCGAGATTCATCGCAATTACGGGCGTACCTGCGGCCATCGATTCAATCATCACTAGCCCGAAAGGTTCGCGCCAGGTAATCGGAAATAAAGTGACGATCGCTCTGCCCATCAGATCGTTTTTCATAAAGTGATCGGCTTCACCCAAGAACTGGATGTGCGTGCCGTCGATGTGGGGCTTAATCTGCTCCTCAAAGTACTCCACATCGACCGGATCGACTTTACCAGCCATTTTCAAGGGAATTCCCGTCGCTTTGGCAATCTCGATCGCATGGTGCGGCCCTTTTTCAGGCGACATTCTGCCCAAGAAGGCCATATACGCTGGTTCGTCGGCTGTTGGGAAAAAGTGATGCGTGCTGACATCGATGCTGTTATACACCGTAGCCACATGATTGAGACCCAATCTGTCTACCCGCTGGGCATTAGAAATACTCACGAATGGCTGCGCTTTGGCATGAGTAAACATTTTTTCATTGTCTGGCGTGAAAATTCCATGCAATGTGTGTACTGTGGGTGTTTTGGTCAATTTGCTATATGGCAATGCCGCACAGCCCATATGTGAATGGATCAAATCAAATTCTCCAGCCCGTTCGTATACATTGGCTAGTTGGAGCATCTCATAAATACCGTATTCTTTAATACTCGAATCCAAGCGCAACGCCTGGGGATGAATCGAGTCTAATTTGGCTGAGGTGATCGAATCGCCTGAGGCAAACAGAGTGACCTCGTGCCCTCTGGCTACTAACTCATCTGTTAATAGCCCAACCACCAATTCTATCCCACCATACGCGGGGGGTGGCACTCTTTCCCACAAAGGTGCTATTTGAGCAATTTTCATAGTATATCCTCCTGAAATATATGAGGCAGTTAGTAAATAGCAATTATGAAATCGATCGAATTCATCAAGATTAGAGATCGCTATTTCGGCAACTACTAACGATCCGGACTCACTAATAATCACCAGAAAATAGTTTGGATAAGCTAGTGCCAGATACCTAAAAGTGCTGCCTGTCAACAACCTCACATACTGTGACGCAGACTATTAAGTTTACATTTGTTTTATTAAGTTACTTGGATCTTAAACTCTATAATTTGAGTTCTCCAACTATCTTAACAAAATCTTTATAATTCACCGGAATAGAATATCTCATCCAAAATGAGTAGCAATATCGCTTAGATTTGGCCGATAATGTAGCTAAAATGACAAATATTTTTGAGAATTGATATTCATTGACTATAAATTCATCGATCGCTACTCCTCTTGAATTTTTGGATAAAAGTAATATTTAATACCAAACAATCTAAAATTAACAATGACACCGCCACGGAGTGAAGATGAATGGTAAACTCAGTCACTCTCTGGCCTCTAACCCAGTGAATTTAGGGGTCGATTGTCTTCCTTTCTATAATTAAACACACCCATCAATTAACTCGAAACTACCAAAAGGAGGATACGTGGGAATAGCTCCGATCGGTTACAGGGTAAACCTTCTGCGACTTAATAGCACTACTGAAACATGACAATTAAGTTTCGGATCTGCGGCTTAGGTCGATCGACATGCAGATCGACCTCAAAAAATATCTCGCACCTGCTTGACAACTACCCAGATCCCTGTGATATATTTGTAGATGTCATTGCAATGGGGTGTCGCCAAGTGGTAAGGCATCTGGTTTTGGTCCAGACATTCCGAGGTTCGAATCCTTGCACCCCAGTTAACTCTATAACCGAAACAACACAGTCGGAGGCAGCCTAAGCACACTCTGACTTATTGTTGTGTTAGTCTAAAGGAAAAATGACATTATGAATGCTGCGCGAATTCTCGCTCTAGATTTTGACGGGGTTTTGTGCGATGGGATGGCAGAGTATTGGCAGACGGCATGGCGCACGTACACGCAGGTGTGGCAACTAGACAGGTTAGAGCCATCGCCTGGTGTGGCCGAAAAGTTTCGCGAATTGCGCCCATTAATCGAAGTAGGCTGGGAAATGCCTGTATTGATCCGCGCACTCACACTAGGTATTTCTACCGATCGAATGCTGAGTTCCTGGCAGCGCATTCGCGATCGCATCTTGGCAGATAGTCGGCTCAGTGGGGTTAAAGTCAGCCAACAACTAGATACCGTCAGAGATAATTGGATCCAGCAGGATCCAGCTAGTTGGTTGGGGTTGCACCAATTTTACCCCGGCGTTATCGAGATGCTCCAAGAACTGCCCAATCGGAAGATTCAACCGATTATTATTACCACCAAAGAAAGTCGATTTGTAACGCAACTGCTCCAAGATAATGGCGTAGAGCTATCTAGCGAATTTATTTGGGGTAAAGAACTCAAACGCAGTAAAACAGATAGCCTCAAGCAACTGCTCGATCGTGGGAGCAAGAAAGCTCCAGCTATTTGGTTTGTCGAGGATCGGCTCAACACGTTAGCCAAAGTAGCCACGCAGCCAGAATTGGAGTCAGTCAAACTATATCTCGCCGACTGGGGCTATAATACCGCCGCCGAACGCGAAGCAGCACTCCAACAGTCGCGAATTCAAATTCTCTCGCTCGCAGATCTACCGACACTCGGTGGTAATCCTAAAAAAGCGACTGTTGCAGGCAGCAAAGGCGATCTCAGTGCTGTTGAGATGTAGTGTACTTGCAATTGAAAAAAAATGCTGTCGGAATTTGGATTCCGACAGCATTTTTTGTGGATACTAGTACCGAGCGACTTAAAGTGCAGCTACTATTAGCAGGCGATCCTAAAACCCGTAAAAGCTGATGGCTGATAGCTGACGGCTAACGGCTAAAACTTTCGATCGTGCGCTTGACTTCCACCTTGAAGTACTAGTGCGATCGAGCTATTTTGCATTTGACACATCTAGCTTAATTACAAACAGATAAAAAATATTACGATGTGTGACAAGGCATTGGTGCGTGAGAATTTAGCATTGACAATAGTCGTAAAACTTACTCTCAGTTACATCGACAGGTATGCTTTTAACAAAACGTTGTATCGCCGAATTTTTTGGAACTTTTTGGTTGGTGCTAGGTGGGTGTGGGAGTGCCGTACTCGCCGCCGCTTATACAGAAACTAACGCTCAAGGTGTCTCTGATGCTAAAGCCGCAGCAGCAGCTTCATTAGGAATTGGCACGATTGGGGTATCGATTGCTTTTGGTTTGACAGTGTTGACGATGGCATATGCGATCGGACATATCTCGGGATGTCATCTCAATCCCGCAGTATCTTTTGGTTTGTGGGCTGGCAAAAGATTTCCGGCATCGGAATTGTTACCGTACATTATCGCGCAAGTGGGTGGCGCGATCGTGGCTTCACTACTCATCTACTTTATCGCTACAGGTAAGACTGGCTACGCATTAACCGGGACTGGCCCGCTGGCTACAAATGGCTTTGGTACGCACTCGCCGCAAGCATATAGCTTGGTAGCTTGCTTTATCACGGAAGTAGTGATGACATTTATGTTTTTGATGGTAATTTTGGGTGCGACCGATCGCAGAGCACCTCAAGGTTTCGCGCCGATTGCCATTGGCTTAATGCTGACGCTAATTCACCTCATTAGTATCCCTGTTACGAATACATCTGTAAATCCTGCTAGAAGTACGGGGCCTGCTCTAATTGTGGGGCTATTTGGTAAGACAGAATTATTCGGACAGGTGTGGTTATTCTGGGTAGCTCCTATTTTAGGCGCGATCGCGGCAGGATTTTTCTACAATACTGTGTTTGAGTCTTCAGACATCGGTCAAAGAGAAAAATCTGAAGTCCAAGTTAGTGGCAATCTGTAATATAGCAATCCTCAATGAGTCATCAGATTTATTCTTCTCGGTGCGTTACCCTTCTCCTTCGGAGACGCTACGCGAACGGGATAACACACCCCACGATCTAAATTTACCGCTTGGGTCGATATTTACTATCGACCCAATTTTTTCGAGCTATGAGGAGAGAAATTCTAACACCACTCGATCGAATTTTGCTGGATACTCTAGATAGGGATGGTGTCCGCAGTTGGGGAAGATCTCTAATTGACTATTCGGTAAGCCTGCTGCGGCGATATAGGCATGTTTGACAGGGATAATCCGATCCTGCGCTCCCCAGACGATCAGTGTCTTTTGGGTAATATTAGCTAAACTATCGAGAATCGGCTGATAGACTTGAGGCAAAACCCCTGCTAAATTAAAATTACTCTGACCGATTCTGAGAATAACTCGATTGCGATCGGGTAAAGCAAAGATGGGATATCGCAATTCCATCCATTCTGCGGGTAATTGCGAACCATTATAAAAATTAGATCTTAACATCGCGGGAACCATCCATCGTCCCGGACGCAGCAAATTGACGATCGCGGGTAGTGTAATCAACCGAATCCCCAAACTAATCTCTCGCCCGAAGCCCATACTATCGACTAAGACTAATTTAGCCACTCGATCGGAATACAATCTGGTAAATTCGATCGCAATCCCTCCACCCATGGAGTTACCGATGAGCGTAGCCTTATCGATAGCCAAAGCCGCCATCACGCCATATAGAAACTCTGCTTGATAACCTAGAGAATAAGATCCATCGGGACGATCTGACTTACCAGAGCCAACCATATCGATCGCATATATGCGATGATGTTGGGCTAAATTGGCGATGTTGTACAGCCAAAACTCGATCGACCCATTTCCGCCATGGAGCAAGATAATCGTACTTCCACGCTCGCCCATCTGCCAGTAACGAGTATTGATGCCATTTACCGACACGTAGAGATCTGGTGGTGGTGTTACTGATGGATGAGTTTGCATGGATTACACATCTAGCTCGATACCTAACTCGCGTAATTTAGCTGCCATTATCGCTGCTTTTTGCTCTGCTGCATCGGCTCGATCGCGTTCTAATTGTACTTGTTCTTCGGCCAATGTTGCTCGTTCTTGTTGCCGTGATGCCTCTAGCTGGGCAGATTCAGCTTTTTGGGCAATTTCTAAGGGCGAAAGAAACAACTCACCTGTGGGAGTATAAATCTCTAATTCCTCACCTAGCTCGAATCTCACTCCCAGCCGAGGGCTAATCCAGCCAGCAATGTTAGCAATTCCTTGTAATCTGCCACCCTGTCGCTGCCAGCCAGTAAAATCCACTCGATCTGGATCGTAGATATAATATTCTTCGACGCCATAGCGATCGTAAAACTCGAATTTTGCAGTCATTTCGGCTAGGCGGTTACCTGGCGAGAGGATCTCGAACACTACTTGGGGAGGAATATTATCTTCTAGCCATTGTTTGTAAGAGCCGCGATAACCTTTGGCTCTACCAAAAGCCACCATCGCATCGGGTGCGCGGCGAGTGGTGTTGTCGCCTTCGACTGGATACCAGAGCAAATCCCCAGCGACAAATACGTTGGGATCGTTGGCAAATAATATCTCCAGATTTTCCTTAATTTTGACGATCCAGCTAAACTGGAGGGTATTGTCTGACATTGGATGTCCGTCTGAATCTGGATAAATAATCTCGTTTTTTTGTAGTTGCCGAACCATAGTTAGAGGATGCCCCAATGGTAAGTTTGCAAGGATCTCGATCGAGTAATAAGTAATAAGTAATGAGTAATGAGTAATAACTAGTTAAAAGACCTGACTATAGAGCTTGAGACCCTGGCTTATCGGCGATCGAGTTGTTCTACACTAATTATCTCATATCTGCAAAATCGAGCCACTTTCTGCTAATGACTAATTACCATAGGGACGAGGATAAGGCTTGAGTAATTGTTGAGCTTGATAAACACTAAAAGTTTGGACTATTTCGCCACCACGTCTGATTGGAATCTCGCCGAGTTTAGTTAACGATTTGAAGTAGCTGGGATAGCGTTTTTTGGCATCGAGATCGACATCAAAAGTTTTACTACCTAAATAAATGGCATTCTTCCCGATCCATTGTTTGGGTTTCGACCAAAAGGCAAACCCACGGAGATCGGCATCAAAACAAGTTAAAGGTTTATGAAAGATGGGATCGATCGCCATGCCAATCTGTCCACCTAGATAATAACGGTTGGTAAATACAAAATCGGCTTTTTTTAAGGCTGTGTTTAATTTATTATTAGTGACAAATCCTTGTCGTAACTGTTGGATATCGAATAGTTGGGTAGAATTATCGGTTTTAATTTCTAGTGGTAAGATTCCAAATATAGATGGTTTACCTGTAGTCTGAAATGCTCCGAACGCGATATGAGATAACGCGATCGAGAATAGCACAATAATTACTGTAACCGAGCCAAAGAACCACCGATAGGGAATCCGCACATTGGAGTAACGGCGGCTAATTGCGACGCGTTCGGCGAGTAAGATTGTTGCCGACCAATATCCAGGCATTTTCCATGCTGGTAAAATTTGTTGATAGCCAGCAATAATTGTAAATCCCAAAATTAGCGGTAACGACAGCCATAAGATCAGTCCTCTTTTGTGGGCATCCCACTCATTACTAAATGCCGAAATACTGGGGCTTTGTCGCCAACCAAAGTTTCTAATTTGTTGGATGATAGTGCGGGCAAGGGCAAATAATAAGGGAAACCCAAAAGTCGGGAATAAAAATACCATCTCTACTAGCAAATTGAGAAATAATCTCTCGATTTGATAACCGCTGGCTGTCGGAATGGCTCGTTCTGATTGGAACCGAAATGACACCCAATCATGAATGATATTCCAGTATAACATGGGAGAAATTGTCAGTATAAAAACTGGAATTCCCAGGCAAAACCATTTAGAAAATAGAGCGCGGCGATAATTAGGAGTGAATAAACAAAACCCAAATAAACTGATGGCTAAAATAAAGCCATGATATTTACCCATACAAGCTAAACCGACCGTCAAGCACAGCAATGTCAGTCGAAAGCTCGGACGATAAACCCGAGAATCAAAAAATTCTTGAGTAGCCAACCATAAAGATACCGCCCAAAAGAATAACAACGGTGTATCAGGAATATTTAAACTCCCAAAAGCAATCTGAAAAATCGGAATTGCGGAGGCGATCGCGAGTGTATTAATGGCAATCTGAAGCGTATACAATCGCAACGTTGCTAAATATAAAAATATTAACGAGCCAGTATAAAGTATTAATGTCCCAATCCGAATCGTGAACTGCGACACATTACCCGTCAACCATACGCCAAAACCTGTAGTCAAAGCCACTAACGGCGGATGATCGAAATAACTCCAATCGGGATGCAGAGTATAGAGATAATAATAGGCTTCATCAAAACCTGGATGCAGCCAAACTGCGATAACTAATCTGACCAAAAAGCCAGCTAATAAAATAATTAATGCTGTGTGATGGTAGTAAGCCGAAACACCTCGATAAAGTCGGATCGCCATGAATTACTTAACTAGAGATGGGTATAAGAAAACTAGATCGATCCCCTGATGATGCGATCGTCTCGCTCGACGATCGAAACTGCTTTGCCAAGTGTGCTGGAGAGTAAATTGCAATTATACGTAGGATGCCTAGATAGAAATCTTACCGTGTTTGTGACGACGGGGATCGATAGCTACAGTGCCGATTGTAGTAGTTTTTAGCTACTGGTAAGGCGCGATCGATCGAAGTTGAGCTATTTTATCTGCACTAGGAGCTGTACTAACGATCGTTCGTGGGTACTCTAACTAATATAAATTGCTAATCTCGTTGGCGGAGCCTACCGAAGGTAATCGCCAAATCTAAATTCTGATGTTTAAGCGTGCAACGAACTGGCTGGAAACTAATTGGGTAACTCCCGCCTATGCTGGGGGGTTATTGGCAGCTCTGACGATTTGCTTCTTTGGTGCGGCAACTAATACGATGGCGGGTTGGCTCTATGTCCTCAGTGGCGTGGGAGTGGCGTTACTCGGCGTCAGTGCCGTGTTACCCGCTCGATCGATCCGTGCGTTGAGCGTCAGTCGCGAGACAATTTTACCAGTGACCGCAGGTGCAGATTTAGAAATTGCCCTGACCGTTCGCAACCCCACCCAACAGGTACAAAGCTTATTTCAAATCCAAGATCTATCGCCATTGAGTCGGTCTAATCCCCCTACAACTACGGTAGAACAAGTTTTAGCCGATGGAACGTATCGCTGGGTTTATCGCCAGCCTACCGAGCTGCGAGGGGTGTATCAGTGGTCGAAAATTGCCCTGCGTAGTGGCGCGCCAATTGGCTTATTTTGGTGTCAACGGCAACGCGAAGCGACCGCGATCGCCTATGTTTATCCCCAAGCCCTCAAATTGGATCGCTGTCCGCTCGTTGATGGCATTGGTAACTCAGAACGCCAGAATCGCCAGTCTGCCAATCGGCACCTAGAAGCAGCAAATGAAGGCATCACGCGATCGCTACGTCCCTATCGATATGGCGATCCCATGCGATCGATCCATTGGCGCACGAGTGCTCGCTATAGCGAATTTCAGGTGCGCGAACTAGAAACCGAACGCGGCGGGCAAAATGTCACGATTTGCCTCGACAGTGGCGTAAATTGGGATGCTACCGACTTCGAGCAAGCCGTTATCGCTGCTTGTACGCTGTATTTTTATGCCAGTCAATCGACAAATCTCAATGTCCGACTGTGGACGGCGGGAACTGGCTTAATTTCTGGTGCGCGACAAGTTCTCGAAACCCTGGCAGCCGTGCAGATGGCCGAATCACTGACATCAGAACCAGCACCGTATCCATTAATTCTTCTCACCAGTCAACCCCAACAGGTGGCGACAATTCCGGCTGGCAATCGATGGGTATTGTGGACTCCCGAACCTTTTACCTCCACTCCAAGATCTGGCTCTTTGGGGTTGAAAATCGACCCTCACCAATCCTTGCAACAACAGCTTAATAGTAGCAACTTTGCCAGCGATCGCGAAATGCCCGCCTACACTCGATCTAATCGCGATCTAAATCCCGAATTAAATTAGGCGTTAAAAGTAGGTAAGTGCAAATCTTTACTAAATAGATAATGCCTGAAACCTATATCTCTCCTCTACATCCATCATGCGTCAACCTTCAGGCAGCAAAATTCAACTTACCAGCAAAGCCGATCGATTTCAATTGACTATCCCCGCTCGATTTCGACCAGATCGCGTCGCCATCCATCAACTGGGATTAGCCGCATCAATTAATTGTGCGGTGCTGTTCTTGACTGGATTAACAATCTATATCTCCGTACCGCTGACAATCCCCACCACCGAGTTAGCTGTCAGAGTCGGCTTGGGTGTGGCATTGATGTTTGTGCTGCCGTTGACGCTGTGGTTGTTTAAAGGTGGATTGAAGATGTCTTTCGAGCTAGCCGAAAAATTTCTATCGCAGACGATCTTATCGATCGATCGCAAGCAATTTACTTTATCACAGCATTTGTACGGACTCGATCGCGGTCGTCCCAAACATCTCAAAACTAACGAAATTACGCAGGTGATCGTCGATAACTATCAGCATCCCGATTTGAAGGTGCCCAAAGTAAGCTTGATGTTAGAATTGCGGCAGACAGATCCAATTAGAGTCCTGAGTACGGGACAAGATCTCACAGAACGCGAGATTAAATGGATGGCTCGGGAAGTGAGTAATTGGCTGGGTGTCAATCTGATTGCTGACACGCTCGATTGGGATAGGAATTAATTGATAATTGATAATTGATAATTGACAGTTAGACTTTAGGGTGGATGGTCTAAACGCCTACTCTGTGTTAATTTCTAACACAAATTATTTAGATGGGATGGATTTCGATCTCTAAATTTTTGCTGACAGTGATGATGCTTTGCATCGGACAAGTTTGCCAGTTGCCAGCAAAGATCGGCTCGGAGGCTAAGATGACGGCATCTGGATACTCCAGACTATCTCTAATCCAATAGAGCGAGGGTACAGTGGCGCGATGGGCGAACCGAGACGCAATCAGCCTGTCGCCATCGCTAATGACAATATTGGCCGAAATTGTCGTGCGTGCGGATTCGACTAAATCGCTCAAGATCTGGAGCGTGCGCTGGAGGGCGATTTCTAACGGGAGTTCGGGATGAGTGTGCAATTCGTTAGAAAACAGCGCGAAGATATGTTCTGAGTCGGTAGTACCATCGATCGCTTGATAGATATGCTGGTAAAGTTTATCGCGAATTTGCTTGTATAATCCACCCCGAAAGTTATCGATAAAGCCATTGTGAATAAATAACAATTTACCATCCTGAAACGGCTGGCAATTGCTCAGACTCACCGCCTGTCCGGGAGTTGCGCTGCGGACATAGCTCAACATACAGCCAGTTTTTACATATCGGCTCAGTTGTGGAAGATTGATATCCGTCCAAATTGGTTGAGTTTGTTTGTAAATAAATGGATCGGGATCTCGATCGAAATCGTACCAGCCGATCCCAAACCCATCAGCATTAATCACTCCAGCGGTCATTTCGCGGGGTTGATAGCTTTGGACGATCAGCGAGTGTTCGGGTTTGGTAATTAGTCGATCGAGCGATTGGGGAGTACCCTGATAAGCAAGCAGACGACACATGTGCAGTCAAAATAGCGAGCAGTGAATAGAGACTATAACACTTCTTTGACTGGCTTACCCGATCGATTTGTAAAGCAAATCCTTAAACTAGCACACAAGTCGCCCGCAGACTCACATTGAACCGATTTTGCTACCTCACATCTCTAGCTTATACAAGCCAAATTGTTGGCGAATGGAATTAGTCAAGAAGAAGATCCGGTATTTACTAATTTTTTCCAGCCAGTAATTTAGTCCTTTTTGATAGGAATTAGTAGCAAGTGCTTTGACTGCGGTTGTCGTCATTCGATAGTTTTCTTGATTTTCTACGCTATAAACCGAGCCAGCAAATGGTAGCGGTTGTAACTTTTTGCCATTCCTCAAAGTAACGGTAGTGTGGTCGTAATACTTGCCTTCAGTCACTAGCAAAGTGGCGAGATCGTACCTAACAACGATCGATGTTCCACACAGATCGTTAAAGTTTTTGGCATTAAGATAAATATATCTTTTGCCTTCTTTATAAACATAACCTCGACGAGCATACCAACCATCACTTTCTGGATGCTCTTCCACAAACTTAGCGATATTTTGATTGATACAGTCATCGGCATCTACCACCATCACATGCGATGGATTGAATTTTTTAGCGTATTCTAGTCCTGCTAAAATCTTCTTGGCTTTATCGGCTTCTTTGGGCGACTCTAGTCCCGCGATCGGGTTGACTTGCTCCGATACTGGCGGTGGAAAATCTACATACAAATACTCGATGTGGGGCGACTCAAAACTGGTGTCGGGTTTTTCGTTACACACTACCACCACTTGAAAATTAGGAGAGGTTTGATTGCAGACCGATTTAATACATCTTTCAAACAGTTGGGAAAATCTTTCCCAATTCGACGAAATTAACGAACTTTTGACAGGTATAATAAATACAATCATGGTTTAAAATTGTTGACCAGGTTAACTTTTAGGCCGTGATGTGACTATCGATATTGTCATTAATTGCAATCTTAAAAGAGGTGATATTTCACTCGTGGCACCATACTGCGCTCAACTCGATCTAGTCTCGCTCTATAGCGATTTGCAGGCAGATGGAGACGCTTGAAATCCTCTATATCTCTGTGAATGAAGCTTTTGAAAGTAACTGTAACCTATAAACTCACAAACTGCTGTATATTTTGATTCATTCAGCGGCTGCCATTATTTTCTCGTCAGTTTATTAAGCCAACGAGGTAGCCATGGTAGCCAGATTACCAATAATATAATTAACTTATTTTTATTTAGAATCCTCCTTTAGGGGGAGGTTGACAATTTATTTCTAGATAGATAAAAATGGCTCTTCATCACCTGGTATGCTAATCTCAGCTTTTTGACCCGAAATCCTTACTGCTAAGCCAAAAATGGCTGAAAAATCTAACAATAATAGATTTTAGGCTCAATCCCTTGTTAGCTATCAATCTGGGCGGAAATCAGCATACTAAGTAATGAAGA
>NZ_PVWO01000309.1 GCF_003003845.1 Chamaesiphon polymorphus CCALA 037
ACAAGCCCCTTTTCTCTATTAATTATTGTTCTCTATGCTCCGTAAGCATCCCAGGAGTTTTCTGCACCACTAAGGCAGCGTTGAGTAATGCCGATCGCATTTTTATTGCAGGTCACAGCTTGGGTGGAGCATTAGCAACACTAACTATTCCCGATCTAATTGACTCAGGCATCAATCCAGCTAAGATTGTAGTTTATACCTTCGCAAGTCCTCGATGCAGCGATCGAGAATTAGCAACTAAATTAAATGATAGTGGTGTCCAACATTGGCGCATTGCGAACACAGAGGATATTATACCGACATTACCAGGAGCGACAGCCAATATTTTTTCAACAGAAAGACCTGTATCACCAGAAGAAGTGGAAGAAAATTTTATTGTCAAAACTTACAACGATCTCAAGATTAGAGGAATGAAAACTCTTGAGCATACAGGTAATCCTATTTATTTTACAATTGGTACAGATTCAATACAAGATAATCATAATTTAGAGTTCGTGTACATGACAGGTATCGGTCAAGATTCAGCGAGTGTACCTTTAAACCAATTAAAGCAAATATCGAAGAAGATGACGGAGATAGTTAAATGATACTAATAGATTGGGATGAGTATTACGATCTACACTTTAAAGGATATATAAATAAGAATGACGTGCGCGATCGATGTCATCCGCAGATATTCAAACATGAAGATGATGGACAGCCGAGAAATGCGATCGTGTTAGTACATGGATTGACAGACTCGCCCTACTTCATGAAAGATATTGGCGAATACTTCTGCACTGAAATGGGTTTTGATGTCTATATTCCCCTGCTTCGCGCTCATGGATTGAAAGAGCCAGAAGACATGAAAGATGCGTCTTTAATCGAGTGGCGCAAAGATGTCAGATTTGCTGTGGATGTAGCTAAAGGAAGTAAAGGGAAAGTTTCGATCGGGGGATTATCAACAGGTGGTACATTAAGTGTTGAAATGGCTCTCAATAACGAAGCGGCGATCGATGGTGGAGTTTTCCTATTTTCTGCTGCATTAGGTTTAGCCAGTCATGCTGGCAATCTAGCTGAAATCTTTCTCCGAACCCCTCTAGCTAATATTTTCGACCAAATCGATCGAAGTAGTCTCATCAATAGTTCACCTAGTGGTAATCCCTTTCGATATTCTAAAATGGATATTGGTGGAGCTAGAGAATTATCAAAATTAATTAAAGAATTAGATTTACTTACCGATCGAGATATACTGAATCAGCCTTTATTTGCAGCGCACTCTGAAGCAGATACTACCGCAGCTATCGATGAGATCGAGGAACTGGTAGATCGATCTTACAAGGGACATCAAAGAGCAGAAATGTTTAGAATTGGCAAGAACTTTGCAGTTCCTCATGCCAGTGTTGTTTTGAAAAATCCAGTGTTGTCAGTTAACAATTCTCCGTTAGAACCTAGCAATTCTTTCTTTGACCAAATGATGGAATCGCTTTATGTATTTGCAGACAAACATAGTTTAATCGGCGATATCAAGCAAGATCCCTGACTTCTTGAAGAAGTCGGGGATCTGTCCACGTAAGCTTGTAAAAAATATGACAAAAGTTACCATTGGCGATATCGATATTAACTACGAAATCAAAGGGATCGGCGAACCATTACTGATGATAATGGGTTTGAGTTTCAGTCTACTCGACTGGGGCAAAAAATTCACCGAGCTACTCGCACAACACTATCAACTAATCCTCTTCGATAATCGCGATGCTGGACTCACCAGCGAATCCACTCGCACTTATACTATCGCAGACATGGCAGATGATGCTGCGGGACTTTTAGACGCATTAAAGATTCCCAAAGCGCATGTATTTGGTGTCAGTATGGGCGGTGCGATCGCCCAACAATTTGCTCTAAAATATCCTGATAATTTAGACAAACTCATTCTCGGTTGTACGATGGCGGGTGGTACTTGCAGTCAGGTGGGCGATATTAGTGGCGTGATGAGTGGCAAGCTTGAGGATTTATTATTTACACATACATTCATCCAAAATAATCGTCAGGAACTCACAAAATTCCTCGCCGAGACAACTCCACTCCATAGCAAAGGTGAATCCTTGCAACGTCAGCTTCAAGCCTTTGGTACGCACGACACCTGCGATACTTTGTCTAGCATAAAAGCACTAACACTCATCCTCACTGGAGATAAAGATATTGCGATACCTCGATCGAATAGCGATGTCTTAGCTGCCAAAATTCCTCGTGCCAAATTAGAAATTATCGCCGATGCCGCTCATGGATTCTCCTATAGCCATCCAGACACCACTGCTGATTTAACTCACTTCTTTCTACATCAACCATTTAACAAAGATAAATAATTATGTGCAACGAAATTAAAGAAATTCTCAATACCTTTGGTGCTTATATTCAAGCTTTTAATTCACTAGAGCCAACAAAGGTTTTACCATTTTTTCATTTACCTTCAATGCTCATAACTTCAACGGAAGTCGCGGTGATGGAGAAGCCAATTGAGGTGTTGGGAGTATTTGCGATTTTGATGGATGACTTAAAAAATAAAAACTTTAAAGAGAGTCAGATCGTCGGCTCATTGGAAGTTCAGCAACTCAGCGACAATCAAGGACAGGTGGTTGGAGTTGCCAAGCGATTCGATCGATCGGATGCAGAAATCGAACACTTTGGGTTTACATATACCCTGCGTAAAGTCGAAGATAAATGGAAAATTATTTCAGGCGTATTGTACGAATCAGAAACGCTGTCTAATTCTAAATCATTAGTCTGAATATCGATCTTAGCTAAATACCTGCGAAATAGAGATACTATAGTCATCGGCATCCGTCATTTCTGCCCAGCGAGATGCTAAAAATTGAGCGTAATATAAGGGGGGCAATCCATAATTACCCGTTGCATAGCCATCGTTAACTTCAACTAGTAAAGTTTCCCCCTTATCTGTTACCCCAAAGTCGATCGCATATGCCGCAGGTGCGGATTTATAAGTAGCAATAGCAGCTTCGACAATCTTTGGATCGACAGGCAATCGCCAATCGCCATTGTATAAATATACGCCTAAAATGCGATCGTACCTGACAAAACATCGCCATTCCGATAGAAACTTAACTGGTTCCGAACACCAGATTTCACTATCTTCAGATTCATCGCCACAACCGATTAAATCTTGAGAAGTAGTAATTAATTTACCTGTAAATTTCTTGCATTTACGTGCGGGCTTAATAAACACATTCCAGAGTTCGGCATGTTCCACAATATTATTTACCCGATCGAGCCAAATTTTGCGACCTAAAAATGGGTAGAGTTCTTGTGGATAATTAATTGGCAATGGTGGTGTGATTCCCAGTCGAATCAGGGCGGCATGAATATCGGCAATATACCCGACCACAACGTCATCAGGCTGGAGTTCGGATATGTCCGAAATCGACTCATAAGTATCGATTTCCCAGCCCATCAACCGAAATCCATAAGCAGCATTCGCACAATTAATCGTTGATATTTCTCGATCGATACTCTTACGGATATAGGCTTTCACAACTCTCAACTCTAGTAATAGTCTACTAGTTACACTAGGATTAAATTTCCATTGTCGTCATAGCAATACAATATTTTTTACCATTCGACAAGGATTTACACCAAGTTTGGCACGTCAGATCGGGAGTGTCAAATGTTGGCGATCGCCCGATTAACGGTTACCCAACATCATCGTTGTGACGAGAGATCGCCATAGCCGATCGGGTAATAGCGCGTGCAGCCATAACCACATCTCGCCGTGCGGTGAATAACGCAACCGTGGAGATCGATCGGTTGCGGCTCGATAAATTGCCTTAGCAACGCCTTCGGCTCCTGGCAAGGAGTCATTAATCCGTAGCATAAACCGCTGGACGCGATCGATCGGTTCTGCATATTCTGGATGAGTCGCCCAAGTCGCGCCGCGCTCGATAAAGTTGGTCTTGATGCCACCTGGCTCGATAATTTTGATGCGAATGCCAAGTGGTTGTAACTCATAGCGCATGGCTTCCGAAATCCCCTCGATCGCCCATTTGGTGCCATGGTAAGCCGCCGTCATTGGAAAACCGATCCGTCCGCCGATCGAGGCAACATTGACGATCGTGCCACCACCCTGTCGGCGCATAATTGGCAGTACGGCTTGCATCGTCGTCACCACACCAAATACATTCGTTTCAAACTGGCGGTCTAATTGTGCCCTGGTAATGCCTTCGATCGGCCCCATCTGAGCGTAGCCTGCATTATTTACCAACACATCGATTTGGCCGAATTTAGTTAAGGTTTCGGCAATTGCTGCGGCGATCGAGTCGGGATCTGTAACATCGAGGCGCAAATAAATCATTCGCGGATCGGCAATGCCGAGATCCGCTCGTTCGGGATTTCGCATCGTCGCTACCACATTCCAACCCTGTTGCCAAAAATATTTAGCGGTAGCTGCGCCGATTCCACTTGCAGCCCCTGTAATTACCACGGTTTTATTCATCGCTGCTCAAACTGTATAAATGTCTGTTGCTGTTACTGTAGTCTGTGGACTATACTCCACAGTCAAGTAGAAAGTTTTAAAACTGCGAAGATGCTAATTGGCGAACTGGCACAGAAAACTGGACTATCAAAGGATACGATTCGTTTTTACGCGAAAATCGGCTTGATTTTCGCAAGCGATCGTCGCGCCGGAAGTAGAATTTACCAGGAATTTAGCACCGAGACGATGGAACGGCTACTACTGATAACTCAGGGCAAATCGTTGGGATTTACACTCAATGAGATGAAGCAATTGGTAGATGCCGCGATCGATGGTTCGTTACCGTTGGCAGAAAAAATTAAAGTAACAGAAAGTAAGCTGGTGCAAATAAAAGCGAAGATCGAGCAACTGCAAGCGATCGAAATCCAACTCACCGCCAAACTCGGCCACCTCAAGCAATTAGATTTGTCAGCAGCCCCGAATTCAGAATATGTAAAACCAAATATTAACTAACATGTTCGATTTAAATAACTTGTCATCTGTATTGCCGCAGCCACCATTACTTTCGAGTCAAAATGCAGGTTGGGAAGATATTCAATTAGCCTTATTTCGCCAGCCACCCCACGAAACTCCCCAATATCGATCGCCATATCATACTATTTGCATCAATTGGGGTAGCGGAGTAACATTGGAACAGTCGATCGAAGGTGCGGATGCCGCCGCTCGTTCCACATGCGGCGATATGAGCTTTTACAATGCCAATCGATCGCAAGTGTTTCGGTGGGATCGAGAGACAGAATTTTTGCAGCTTTATATCGAGCCAAACTTTTTCCATCAGATCGCTACAGAACTTCAATTGACTTGCGATTTAGCCGAAGTCGAATTATTAGTACGTTCGGATAAATTGGTATTGCAAATCGCCGATTCGTTGAAAAATTCGCTTGCAGATGGTGGTGGGTGCAAGTTATATGCCGCAGCAATGGCAAGGAGTTTGGCGATTCATGTCTTAAATCGCTATCGTCATCCCAGCACTAATATCACTCAGACTCCCGGATTATCTACCAGGCAAATTCAGCAGGTAACTGAATATATTCGCGATCGATTGTCATCCGATTTGAGTTTAGCCGAGTTAGCTGCATGTATCTCGCTAAGTCCCTATCATTTTGCGCGATTATTCAAGCAGACAACCAAGATGACCCCCCATCAATATGTTATAGATCGGCGCGTCGAACTTGCGTCAAAGTTATTGAGTAAAAAAGAGTTATCGATCGCCGAAGTTGCTCTCTGTTGTGGCTTTGCCCATCAAGGACACCTCAGCAAACACTTCAAACGCTCGACTGGAATCACGCCCAAAACCTATCGGGATAATTTTTAAAAACACCGCAAGAATCCGATCGAAATAGCAAGAATTTGCACGACGCATCGCCCGTGACTTCGATACATTCTAGATATTCTCATCTTCACGAGGTCGAGCGATGTCATTTATCTTACAGATCGATTCGAGTTACAGTGGCAGCGATTCTGCTTCCCGTTTACTCGCGCGCGAATTTGTCACCGCCTGGAAACAGCATCATCCAGATTGCCAGATCGCTTATCGAGATTTAGCTTTGCAGCCAGTACCATATGTCGATCGCACTTGGGTATCGGCAATGAATTTATCGCCCGATCGATATAATCTGGCTCAACAACAAACCATGCAGGCATCAGAGCCGATCGTCAGTGAATTTTTAGCAGCCGATGGCTACATTTTTGCGTTGCCAATGTATGGCTTTACCGTTCCTGCTGCTTTTAAAGCTTATCTCGAACATCTCATTCGTCCGGGACGTACTTATACGATCGACGAACATGGATTGCGGGGAATCGTACCACCAGGAAAAAAGATGCTCGTAATTACCAGCAGAGGAGCAGAATATAATCAAAATTCGCCGCTGGCAAATTTTGATTTTCACGAACCTTATCTACGGACGATCTTTGGTTCGTTTGGCATCGAAAATATCGAATTTATTTATGCCAATAATTTAGAACTTGGCGATCGGGATAAATCGATCGCTGCTGCTAAAACAGAGATTCATGCCTTAGCAAGAACGTGGTGAATTTGTCAAGTTTTCCACAACGCGATTCTTACATAGGGTTGTCATTGCCCTATGTAAATTTACTACTCAACTATCTAATGCTAGCGATCGCTTCAATCTCAACAAGTGTTGATGGTGATGCCAGGGAAGCTACGCCGATACCAGTTAAAGCTGGGCGAGATGTGCCTAAAAAGCTAGCAATAATTGGGGCAGCAGTTTCCATATGTTCTGCAAGTTCGCCTCGGATATATACACGAACTTGCAATAACTTTTCGATTGACGAACCAGCGGCTGTGAGAGCAATTTTAAGATTTTCCAGTGCCTTTCTCATTTGTCCTTCGACTGTGGTTTCGGTGGTTTCATATTGATGATTCCAATCGACCTGACCGGATACAAAAACTAAACCCAATTCCGTCTCGACAGTAGCTTGAGACATGCCCAATGCAGAACAATCGTATAGTTCTTCTGGATTGACTAGTTTTTTGCTCATGTTGTCCTCCTAAGTAGGTAGGTGGGGAAATAATAAACTGCATAAAGTTTTGTCACGGAACTGGAGAGTTGGAGAATTTAAAGCGT
>NZ_PVWO01000310.1 GCF_003003845.1 Chamaesiphon polymorphus CCALA 037
CTTCTACTGTCGCCGTTACCACCACCAGATGTTGCTGCGATCCTTGAGCCAGCGCAGAAGCCACCAAACCTTTCGGTAAACGCGGCAAACCACTCAAATGCAGCATCCCCTGTTGTTGAAGTTTGGAGAGCAGTTCCGCTGAGAGTTGAGAGCGTTCGAGGGTGCGAATTAGTGCAGAAAAAGCCATCGTTTCAGTCAGGAGTAAGATAGTTTGTAGCGATCGTCCCGATCTGCTAGATCTCGGTAGCAACAGTTACATCGGGATATGCAGCTATGGTTCTATCACCTTAGACGGTTTTACAGGATTTTGGAAGGGCATTTGGGGTGAATCCAGTTTGGATCTACTACCATTCGATCGAGGGATGAAAATATTAATACAAGATAGGCGTAATTTACAAATTATCCTTAACAACTAACTAAACTGCATCGATCGCAATGTTAATCGATCGACAAGACACTCATAAAAATCCCAGTTTTGACAATGCTTGCGCGATGGCTTCTAGGGATGAGAGAGATATTTTTAGACTAGTTTATCGATCGATAGTTCGAGATTGGGAAATGTTGGCGACTGAATGCGGTCGCTACCTCTAAATTGATGCAGATCGTATTCACCATCGATTAAATAATAAACCGAAATCGTTGGTTGTTTGGGATAGCCGATAAAATTTCGTCCGCCTAATCCTAAATAATCGACGATCCAATATTCTTGTGTCCCTAAAGCTTGGTAAGCAATCTGCTTCACTGCATAATCATCTTGCCAATTAGTCGATACAACTTCTATTGCTAGCTTAACCGAACTACCTTGGGTAATTATCGATTCCGTTTCCCAGCGCGGTTCTTGAGCTAGCATTTCTTTGTCCAAGACAATAACATCTGGCTCGTATCCAGATTTACCATCGATCGATTTGACGATCGATTCTCGTGGAATCAAGTACGGTAGATCTAATCGTTTAATCTCTAAATATAGTTTGCCAGATATCTCACCCGCTATTTCTGAATGTTTGCCTTTTGGTTTAGGCATTTCCAGAATTTCTCCATCTCTAAGCTCATAACGATATTCCGATCGCTCTGGCAACCAGGTGATAAAATCATCAAAGCCAATTATTTTAGACTCTATTAGTACCATTTTTACCTCTCTGAGACTTGGTGCAAGTGCAACTTTGTCAGACTATCATTATAGCAGTCGTAAAAATGGATGCAGGGTTAATTAAAAAAAGCGATCGAATATAAAACTCGATCGCTTTTTTGGATTTGCTTGGCGTAGATACTGGCAATTTGTCGATTACCTACGGTACGCTACGCGAACGCGATCTAACCAAATCGACCGCTGATATACTCTTGAGTTCTTTCTTCTTTTGGCGAACCGAAGATAGTGCGGGTATCGTCGTATTCTACTAGGTAGCCAAACCGACTACCGCCTTCGCCTGCTTCCGCATTAAAAAAGGCGGTTTTATCAGATACTCTTGCCGCCTGCTGCATATTGTGGGTAACGATAATAATCGTGAACCGATCCTTTAATTCGTGGATCAGATTTTCGATCTGCACTGTCGAAATCGGATCGAGTGCCGAGCACGGCTCGTCCATTAAGATCACTTCTGGCTCGACGGCGATCGTCCTAGCGATACATAACCGCTGTTGTTGTCCTCCAGAGAGCGATAGACCGCTTTGTTGGAGTTTATCTTTAACTTCTTCCCACAGGGCTGCTTTGCGGAGCGATTGCTCGACGCGTTCGTCAAAATTACCTGTAAATCCAGCAATTTTCAAACCAAAGGCTACGTTATCATAAATAGATTTGGGGAAAGGGTTCGGCTGTTGAAATACCATGCCAATCCGCCGCCGTACTTCTACGGGGTCAACTTTAGAATCGTAGAGATTGGTACCGCGATAGGTAATCTCGCCCTGAACTTTGGCATTGGGAATTAGGTCGTTGAGGCGATTGTAGCAGCGCAGCAGGGTACTTTTACCGCACCCAGAAGGCCCGATGAACGAGACGACATTATTTTTAGGAATATCTAAAAAAACATTCCGTACTGCCTGAAAGGCACCGTAGAAAATCGAGACATTATCTGTCTTAATCACAATTTCCCGATCGGTATGAGTATTGGCCATAAAAATTAGAGACTATAGTTAATGGGTATTTGAAAGATGACTAGAACCCAATAGTTGTTGAATATCGATCGATTTGAAGCGATCGCTACAAAGTTACGCTCTAGATAGCATTCCCAGAGTTGTGACTATTTATCTACGATCGCGTACTTAAATAAAGACAAACTTAGTAAACTTTGCGCCGAGAAACGAGCCGAGCGAAGATACTGATAGATAAAATCAGCAGGACAATCAGTAAGGCAGCCACCCATGCTAACTTTTGTTGATTGGGGAAGGGCGAAATCGCAAAGTTGTAGATTAGAACTGATAAAGTTGCGGTTGGCTCCCATAGCCCCTTAATATCATACTGGTTAAATAGAGCGGTAAATAACAGTGGTGCAGTTTCTCCAGCGGCTCTGGCGATCGCCAGCGTTACACCCGTCGCTACAAATGGTAGAGCGGCGGGCAATACGATCTGAGTGACTGTTTGAAAATTGGTAGCACCGATTCCAACAGCAGCCAGCCGAGTAGCTTTAGGAACTGATTTGAGTCCTTCCTCCGCTGTCCGAATAATGGTCGGTAACATGAGTACCGATAGAGCCGCTCCACCAGCTACTGCTGAAAAGCCGCCTGTGAGCAGCACGACGACCCCATAAGCAAATAAACCAGCAATAATCGAGGGTACGCCGCTGAGGACGTTGGTGCAAAACCTGACCAGTTGAGAGATCCAGTTACCCTGTCCGAACTCAACTGTATAAATTGCAGCTAATACCCCAAAAGGTATACTAATTATAGCACCAATCGCACAGGTCAGCAGGGTACCGACGATCGCGTTTCTAAAGCCACCGCCCTGCATTCCTGCCGCAGGCGGTAGATCGGTAAAAATTGCTGGCGAAAAGCCACCGAGTCCATTGGTGATAACCATGAACAAAATTGAAGCTAGTGGAATGATGGAGATCGCGACACAGGCAAACACCAACCCGGTCATCACCTTACCAAAGAGCTGGCGACTGGGAGATACTCCAAACTGATTATCGTCGGGCCGTTCGGTAGTAGATAATTTAGAAGATACAGGAGTCATAAGTTTCGCCTATACAACAGCAACATTGAGATTTAGGGATGAGGGTTTAGGCTGAAAAAGGAGTGACTAAAATTGCTGTCCATCACCTCAGCTACGGTGTACACACAAGTCTGTTGGTAACGAGCGTAGTCCCTTTACCCCACCCCAGCCCTCCCCGAATATGCGCGGCTCGCTCTGCGGAGGTTTGTCTTGTCGCACTCTCATGGTCGGGTTTCCCGACCGAGGTGCGCCGCTCCTCCGCATAGAAGCGAGACAAGACAGGGGAGGGAGCTAAAGCCCCCCCTTTATAAGGGGTAAACCAACCTCAAACGAAGTCCATCCAACTTGTGTGTACACGGTAGCCTTTTTAAGGGGGCTAGGGGGGATTGGGATCTCGAAACGAAGTCTGATTGCGGTAGCACTACTCAACTTGCTGAAAGCGACTGACGAGTGCTTGCGCGAGCATGTTTACCAACAACGTTAAGACCATCAAAATCAAAGCTTCATAAAACAGCGATGACTTCTGAAGTCCGCTGGCTTCGGCAAACTGGTTGGCAATCAGCGATGATAGTGTCGAGGCAGGCGACAACCAAGAGATATTGACCTGGTTGGCATTCCCGACTAGCATTGTCAAGGCCATCGTCTCGCCCAGTGCGCGTCCGAGTGCTAACATGATCGAACCGATAATTCCCGAAAGTGCGGCTGGTAGCAGTACTCGCGTGATGGTTTCCCAGCGTGTCGCCCCCAGTCCATAGGCTCCTTGACGGAGTTTTGGCGGTAAGGAGTTGAGAGTATCGCGGGAGATGGCAATAATTGTCGGTAAAATCATGATTGCCAGTACGATCGATGCACCAAATAGCTGACGTCCGCTTGGCTCGGTCGAGAAAAACGGAATCCAGCCAAAGTAATTATGCAGTGCTTGAAACAAGGGCTTGAGTGCTGGCAAGAATACAAATAGCCCCCACAAACCGTAGACCACGCTGGGTACTGCGGCGAGTAGTTCGATCGTAAAGGCGATTGGTTGGAGGATCTGTGGTTTCAAAAAGTTTTCAGTCAAGAAAATCGCCACTCCAACTCCCAAAGGCACGGCAAATAGCAGTGCGATGATGGAACTGAGGACGGTACCGTAGATATGCGGCAGTGCTCCATACACGCCACCGATCCCAGTTACCGGATCGACATTCTTGTTGGGATCCCAAGTACTATCTGTCAAAAATCCCAAGCCAAACTTTTGAATGGCGGGTAGGGCAATGACAAACAGTGAGTAAGCGATCCACATCAGGATCAGCCCCACCGAAATTGCCAGTCCCAATGTTAGCCACCGGAAATTTTGGTCTACCGCTCGCACTAATTTGAAATTAGTAGATGATTCTAATAATGTTTCTTTGGGAGCTGGAGAATTTGAAGTCATGAGGTCTATTGCGCCTTATTTAAGTTCTGCCTTTATCTTCGTAACTAGATCGGCTTCTAGTGGAATATAGCCTAGCTCTGTAGCTGTGGCTTTACCTGTAGTTAAAGCCCATTCAACCACGCTCTTCAATGATGCGTGCTTGGCAGCATCTTTAGATTGTGGATAGAGTAACAACCATGTCAGACCAGAAATCGGGTAAGCTTTGGGATCGGTGGGATCTGCTACGATCAACGCCAAATCTGCTGGTACTGTTTGACCTGCAAATGCCGCAGCTCCAGCTTCAGGAGATGGTGCGATGATTTGGCCAGCTTTATTTTCGATTGCGGCCATTGTCAGATCTGTTTGCTTACCGTAGGAGTACTCTACATACCCGATCGAATTAGGCGTTTGTTTGATCTGAGCGGCAACCCCTTCATTGCCCTTGGCACCAGTACCAGCAGGCCAAGCCACAGACTTGTTAGCACCTGCTGTCCAGACGCCAGGGCAAGCTGCTTTAAGGTGAGTCGTAAACTGAAAAGTCGTCCCACTACCGTCAGAACGATGCACAAATTGAATGGTCTGGTCGGGGAGTTTTGCTCCAGCGTTGGCTTTCGCGATCGCCGGATCGTTCCACTTAGTTATTTTACCCGCCGCAATCCCACAATATGCAGCACGAGATAATTTTAAATCCTTCACTCCATCCACATTGTAGGCAAATACCACACTACCACCAGTCATCGGAATTTGGATTGGTTCGGCACCATATTTAGCTTTGAACTTAGCCCGTTCTTCGGCCTTTAAGGGTGCATCCGTCGCCCCAAAATCGACCGTACCTGCCAAAAATTGTTCGACACCAGCACCACTACCGACGGATTGATAACTAATCTGAGTAGCAGGATTGGCTTTATTGTAGTCATTAAACCAGCGTTGGTATAAAGGAGCTGGGAACGACGCGCCAGCACCACTGAGCGCAGAATTACTCCCACCACCAGCGGCAGGTGCTGGAGTAGATGTTCCGCCTGTGGGTGGGGTTGCCACATCAGGACTTTGGGGGGTACAAGCAGACATGCTCATGCCGATCGTCAGCGCGATCGGCATGAGCATGTAACGGGATCTAGCAGTAGCTTTGGTCATAGAATTGGCGCGAGGCTCTCGTTTAGAGGCTTCACCAATGAGTTGGTTGAGATCGATCTTCATACTACTCCTCAAGATTTGTTACGGTCTAAAATTTATCAAACTATTCACACCCGGAAGCGAGTAAGTTAGTTACTCGTACCCAATAATCTGTTGGGCGTTTATGCTAGATTCCAGCATGATTAGAGTTACAAAGTACTTTAATTATATTCAAAATTTAGTACTAGCTTAATTCTATTTAAAATATGTCATTAGAGAGTATATTTTGGTTAATAATAGGTTAAGGTTTTGCTTTTGATTTTAAATGGCTGAATTGCCATTGCCGTGCTATCCTTAGCATCAGCCAATTGGCTTAGTAAACTAATCAGACCTACTGCTAGATCTTCCTTTTAAAACATATTGCAAGTAATTACGGCCTATAAAAAATATCTGTAACGACTAAAAATCGTTACAGACTCTCGATCGATGAACTGACAAGTTGGTGCGCATCAGAGCGATGTTCGCCAACTTAAGTATCTACTCGATAATATTCTTTACTCGCTACAGAATAGCCCCAACCAATACCATCAGGATCGCGATTGCGCGTCCAGTCGGTAAAATTTGGTTCGCTCCGTCGCTTATAAACAGTACTAGAATGCACGTCTAAGCGTTTAGCCAGATCGGATTGGAGGATCGTGACTGTCGGAGCGGTAGCTGAGGTAGTCGGCTCTGGAGCGATCGACGCTATTTCTGCTTCCGCACTGTCGGCGATAATGGGAGTGGCAGAGGCGATCTCTGGAGGAAGATCTTCAGTATGGGTAGCACTGGGAGTGGCTGGGGCAATCTCCAGGGGAAGATCGACAGGCTCGACAGTTACCGCTTCAGTCGATTGCGGGACTACTTCAGGAGTGGGATCTGAGACAATTGACATTGCCGTCGCAGTAGCAGCCACAGAGGTTGTGGGTTCTGACTGTACTACTGTTTCTACAAGAGATTTAGCAGGAGTAGATGGAATAGCCACGACTGGAGTTGTCGCTGGCATCAGTTCTGGTAACTCGACCTCACTGTCGTCCAGAATGCTGCCAAGAGTACTAATCGAGACAAAATAGTAAACTTGCCCTCGATCGGGGTGTTGGCGGCTACTAGTGCCAAATTCATGGGCTTTAGCTGCCAAATACCGATTGGCAACCGCCCCAGAGATATTCGCTTTGACAGAGAGATCGAGCGGGGTAATTTCGCCGCGATATTGGACGATCGATTGTTGAAAAACCGGATCGATCGATCTTACAGTCTTCGACCACTCGTAATTTTGCCAGATATTTCCACTAGCGATGAGCACAGTCACGCCCAAAATTATTGGCCACGCTACAAACAGCGCAGATATTGCTAGTGCTGCTGGTAGCAGAATCAGCAGAAACCCTGTGGCACTTT
>NZ_PVWO01000311.1 GCF_003003845.1 Chamaesiphon polymorphus CCALA 037
CTTATGGTGGCGAAGATGAAAAAATCGCCCAAAAAGTCGAGAAAATTATCAAAGACTTAAACGATGAAGGTCGATTGACCGATCGCGGCGTGCGGGAAGCTTATCGGATTGCTGGCGAAACAGTTCAGGCTACCAATCAAATTCGCGATCGAGATGGTCAGATCGCCGAAGACCGTCGCCAGCTTGCCAGACAAAAGTTACAAGAGCTAGAAAAGTTAGCATCTAACGATTATAATCTCGCCCAATCTTTAGTTTCAGATCTAGACTTCGTGCTGCATGTTTGCCCTGCGCTAATTCCTGAAGACCGAAAAGGTAAAATTATTAGCCTTTGCGACCAATTAAAGAAAGCAATTGCCGATAGCAATTTAGAAGTAGTGCGGGAACTCAGTGCCGATGCGACTCGCGAATTCGAGCAGCTTCCAGAATTAGTCAAATTTGTATCGGTTTGTGCGGATGCTATTTCGCAAGCGCGGTCGATTAATCCTCTGCAAGCTAACGTAATGCGGAATAAATTAGACCAAATGTGTAATGCGATCGAGCGCGGAAATACCCACCAAGCCGAGCAAGCATTACAAGAGTTATTGCCAGATGTCAGACAATATCTCGATCGAGACTTACCTGCTAAAGCGATTGCCATCGGAATTAAATAATGCTAAAGCTTAACTGTCCTGTCTGCGATCGCTCGGGTATCGATCGCGATATTTGTCCCAATTGCGAGACTAATCTATCAACATTGCGGATGCTTGCCGAATTACCGCTAGTTACGCCCCAAAAGTCTTTGGGAGCGGCTATCAAAATGTGGCTACTATCGATCGTTTTTGCCGCATTTACAATTGGGATTAGTTTGGGTGCAGCCGCAGAATCTATATTATCTCAACAACCACCGAGATCGATCGTTACTGCGAAGGCTACTAATATTCGATCGTCTTCACCTACTCCGAGCGAATCGAACATAGCTAATGCTTATCCTTGTACTCGCGAATTTTTTTATACCGTTCGTCAAGGAGATTCTTTATCGAAGATTGCCCGACAGTTTTATGGCGACATCCACAAAACTCAGCTTATCGTCCAGCATAATTCTCAATTAAAAGGCAGAGAGAATGATATCGATTTAGATGAAAAAATATTAATGCCTAAACTTTATCAAGCTTGCGATTGAGTAACTCATGTTAATCTTATTTTTATTTGTTATTATCATTGGTGCGATTTTCATAGCGATCGTTATTAGCTCCGAGCTATCCAAATTAACAGAAATATTCAATCGTGCTGAGGCTGTCAAAAATCAAGATCGCGGCAATCCACTCGAACGCGATCGATTAGAGCAGTCTGTGAAGCTGTACGAGCAGTGCAATCGGTTAGTAATGAAGTCTCCCTGGCTCCAGATCGCTGCTAATTTCAAGATCGTCGATAAAAATACTTATTTAAATACTATTACTCGTCTCGATCGAGAAATCGAGCGTCGTCAGCATTTTAAAGTATTATATTACCAAGGCAAAAAACAGATCGACGATAAATATTTCGATCTGGCATTAGCTAATTTTTCACAAGCGCAGCAATTATTTAATACCGATGAAATTGCATTATTAATTATTCAATGCGACTCTCAGCTCGAAGTTCAAAAGAAATACGAATTAGTTCTGAATCGGGCGAAAATATTAGCCCGAGAAGGTAAGTTTCAATTGGCAGTCGATCTCCTCAAACCCACTTTAATTGATTTCGATCGGATCGATGGTGCGACATTATTAAACAAATTAAAGCAAGCATTTGAGGCCAAACAAAGATTTGCTAAAGGATTACAACTCGAACGCAGTGGCAAATTAAATGATGCAAAAAACTATTATCAGCAAGTTTTAGATATTGCACCCGATTTAACTGAATGTCAAATTAGGCTTGCAATTGTAGCGATTAAGAGTGGCGATGTATCGGAGGTATTAAGTTACTTAGATAATATTGATGGCGAGCGTGCAGCTTATCTGCGCGGTTTTGCTTGTGTCATCCAAAGCAACTGGCGACAAGCCGATAAAGAATGGCATTCTTTATTGCATCCAGAGGTAAAATCTCAACGTCAACACCTCAAAACCCTCGCTCGCCAAGATCGACTGTTAACAATGCAAAAGATCGAGCAGTTTGTCGATGATGGCGATCTCGATCGAGCCAAGCAAACTAGTCTCCAATTTATCAGTAAATTTGGTGTCGATCCCTTGGTAGAAAATAATCTCTACGGACACATTCAACCTCTACTCGAAACACATATTTGGAAAACTCAAGACTGGAGCCTCATCACCACTACAGCCGAGCAATTTTGGCTGGAGAGTCAAGATATGTCTTCCTTACATAACTGGGCTGTAGCCAGCTATTATCAAGCTCATCAAGATCCAGACAAAATTGCCGATTTAATTATCGCTTGGTCTACAGCTCTAGCCAATATCGATCGCGATCCAGCATTAAAAGATGTACCGTGGTTCCCAAATCTACCACCAGATCTAGCGCAAATTGCAATTAATTTAATAGAATTGTTGGAAAAATTAATCGATCCGATTAAGGATAAAAATCTCGGTCGCTACTTACAATTACGAGATTTATATCGTTGGCAGATTGTCGCGCTGCATCTGACTAAAAATTTGCCACATACTCAAGTCAGAGTCAACCAAATTCTTATGTTGCCAGGGTCTTATCAACGCCACGCACATACCTTACCACAGTCCGAGCTTCCTGACGAATCTTGGTGTCGATTATACACTAACTGGGGGCCAGCAGTAGCAGCTTGTATCGAAGGCGATACCAATCGTGGGCTGCAAATTCAACCGCAAACTAAACCTGTTTCTGTAGCCGAAAAATCTGCAAAATCATTCATTACTTATCATGAAGGTTGTTATTATCTCCAACAATATAATTGGCGTAAAGCGATCGAACCATTTAAACAAGTTCGATCGGAAATTAATAACTTTCCTAAATCGATCGACGAAATCGATCGACTATGTGGGAAACAACGCCAAGAGATCGATAAATTTGAAGAACACCTCGAATTTGCACAATTTTGGTACGATTTAGTTGCAAGTAAAACCGCTGGTAGTTATTTAGCAGAATATAAGGCAATGCAAGTTAGCGGCAAATTAGCTGAAGAACAAATTACCTTAAATGAAGGACTCAACCAACTTTTGCAACTTAAGAAAATTGACGACACCAATCCAGTCGTTCTCGATACGATCGACAAGATTGAAATCGTGCAAGAGACCAATAACATTATCGATTTAATCAAGCAGAATCGCCTGGAAGAAGCCGTCAGACGCGCTAAATTCTCAACTCGTCAAGAAGTAAAATACCGGATTGCCGAAATTCTAATCGATGCCTCGATCGCAGGCGCGAGAAATCGGAGATCGAGTCGGGAAGAGATCTTACAACTAGTAAGCTGGGCGCAAGAAATCTGTCCCTACGAACCTACATTTATGGAAGTTTATCACAGTCTAGGATTAAATTAAGCGAAACTTTATGGAAACTAATTTAGCTAATGCTTACGATGTTTTAGGCGTGCCTCAAACTGCTTCTAATGCTGAAATTACCAAATCATTCGCGCTGGCGATGAAGGAGCGTAAATATTCTCCAGATGCAATTGCTAAAGCTCGTAAGAGTTTGATGAACCCTGAAGATCGAATTATCGCCGATTATTTACGTCCGGTGTTACCAACTATTCATCGGTTCAAATGTCAAGATTTTACAGCTTTAAACGAACCCGTACCGAGCATCGATTGGTTATCTGAATTCGATCGATTGGAAGAAACGATCGTCGATCCTAACGAAGTTTCTGAAATCGATACACAGCTCGGGATCGCTTTATTTTAATTTCGATCGCCAGACGGCAAAAATTATCCGATCGTTTATTTCCCCTAATCTTCCCCCTCCCCGCCAAACATAATAGCAGGATGTAATGATGATTAAATTTGAGTTGAGTGCAGAAAATAAATTACAGCTTGAGAACCAATTAAGAACGGATGCCAAACAGCTAGAAGAATTAAAGCAAGCATTACGCCAGCAAGAACAAAAATTTCAAGCTGAGAAAGAACAGATTTTTCTCGAATTATTAGAAGTATTCGACACGCTCGAATATCCGATCGATTATTTAAAAAATAATCCAGAAGTCTCTCCTCAATTTATTAAACGCTTACCTAAATCGTTAGCCGCAATCCAACAAAAATTATCGATCGCCTTAGCCAGACAGCAGGTAACCCCGATAGCTCTTGAAGATACCACGCCTGATTTTAGTTACTGTCAAGTAGTCGGACGCGAAGATAGAACCGATCTCGCAGACCAAACAATTACTAAAATCGTCCGCCAAGGCTTTCGCTATGGCGACAAAATCTTACGCCCAGTTGAAATTATTACTGCTAAGAACTAGCGGAACAATAAAACCCAATTATCAATTATCAATTATCAATTATCAATTAATCTAACTATCTCAACAACCGCAACCCACTTAATGTAACTAATACCGTCGAGCCTTCATGCCCCAAGACACCCAGCGGCATATTAAGATCGCCCATAAAATTACCAACTAATAACAACAAAATAAACGAGAGCGCGAACGTAATATTTTGCTTGATAATCTGTTGTGTGCGCCTACCCAACTTAATTGCTTGCTCCAATTTCTCCAACGAATCAGTCATTAACACCACATCCGCAGTCTCAAGAGCCACATCACTTCCCGCGACACCCATCGCAATACCGATCGTTGCCATCGCCAAAGCTGGCGCATCATTAATCCCATCTCCTACCATCGCCACAGATCGATATTGTGACTGCAATTGTTGAATCAGATTTACCTTGTCTTCAGGTAATAAATCGGCATGTACCTGAGTAATTCCCAACTGTTGCGCGATCGCCTGCGCACTCTCGACTCGATCGCCAGTGAGCATAATTTGGGCAATCCCCATCTGCTGCAACCGTCGGACTAATTCTACCGCTTCTGGGCGCAACGTATCCGCCAGAGCGATCGCGCCGCATAACTCATCCCCGCTTGCCACCCAGACGATCGTTTTACCTGCGGCAGCCATATCGTCTACTAAGGCATGGTGAATCGCAATTTTGGCTTGGATTGCAGCGGACATCAATTGCGCCTTACCTACCGAAATTGGCTGTTTCCAGAGCATTCCCGTAATTCCCAAACCGGGACTTGCCGTTATCTCAGTCGCCGTGTCAAATGCCAGATTTCCAGCTTGAGTTGCCAGAAAGATCGCGCGTCCGATCGGATGTTCGGAGCCACTTTCCACCGCCGCTGCCAGTTGCAAAATCTCTTCAGGAGTAGCGCGCTCGATGGGGATAATCTCGACTACCGCCAATTTACCAGTCGTCAGCGTCCCTGTTTTATCAAAAGCAACCGCCTGAATTTGGCCGATCGATTCTAGCGTATTGCCACCCTTAAACAAAATCCCCTGTCTGGCACCATTAGCAATTCCTGACAACAATGTCGGCATAATCGCCGCCATCAACGCGCAGGGAGACGCTACCACCAAAAAAATTAGCGCGCGATAAATCGTCGTCTCCCAATCCCAGTGCCAGATAAATGGCGGGAGCGTCCCCAGTAATATCCCCGCTACGACAATTATTTTGGCGTACCCGCGCTCGAATTTTTCGATAAATGCTTGCGAAGCGGGAGTTGCAGTTTGGGCTTGTTGAACTAACGTAATAATCCGCTGAATCAAACTACTAGCAGGCGGTTGATGCACTTGGAGCGTCAAGGCACCATTGCCATTGAGCGTACCGCCAAAAACTTCATCGCCGATCGATTTTTCCACTGGCAGCGATTCGCCCGTAATGGCAGACTGATTTACCGTACTACTCCCTGCAATCACGATCGCATCTGTCGGCATTAATTCCCCTGGCTTAACCAGTAAAATATCCCCAACTTGCAAGCGATCGATCGGCGTTTCCCGCTCCACCCCAGACACGATCGATCGCGCCAGATCCGGCGTCAGACTCATCAAACTGCGAATACTCCGTTCAGTGCGCGCCATCGCATAACCTTCGAGCGCACCACTAATCGCAAAAATCAGAATCAACACCGCACCATCGATAATCAGCTCGTATTCCTGCTTCCACCAGCCCAACCCCGCCGCACCCAAAGCCGCCACGATCATCAACAGATCGACATCTAACTCTCGCTCCTCCCACAGCGTCGTCAAACCCTCGATCGCACTGCCATAACCGCCGACGATATACGCCAACACCAACAGACACAATCCCACCACCTGCAAACTCGCGCCAGTAACGGTAAAGTGCAACGTCAGCCAGCCGCCGAGTAATAGTACCGCACAGCCAGCAGCGGCAACAGTTTCACCATGATTTTTGACTAGATCCGAGAAGGAAAATCGCGATGTTTGGGTCATATCAGGTGGCTGCTTTAATATATTTATCGTCTCGAATATTAGGTTATCAGCAACCAAAGGTATTTTCCAGGATCGGGAGATAAACTCAACTGCATAATCCAAGTTGCTAGTTATAACCTCAGCGGTTAGAAACCGCTGCTCAGGGTACGAAGAGTTAATCAGTCCGCGTAGGCGGACTTCGCAACACCAGCCACGACTTCTAGTCGTTGGCTCCAAGTAACTACTATAAGACGGCGGAAATTAACCTACTATTTCTGACCCTCGCCTCCCCGCTCCCCGCTGTCTTGATTTGCTAACCCGTCGGGAAACCAGACGAGCGCGCATCGCTCCCCGCTCCCCGCCAAAATAGTAACTAGATTTACGCCGTAGACTACTAGCAACTTGAATTAAATATTTTGTCTGTCAGACAGCGATCGATCTTGGCGGCAATGCCATTGGTGTCTGGATCTCTTAACGCTCCATAATGAGAACCATCGATCTCGTGAATTTGCAACCTGCCTGTTACTAGCTCCCCCCAGCCCAGATCGGGGTAAAGAGAGTTTTCGAGAAGCTGCACTTGGCAGCGAAACAGATCGATATCGCCAGGATAAGAGCGAGCGCGATAATTTAGTTCTGCTTGTAAATTACAATCGATAATATTGAGT
>NZ_PVWO01000022.1 GCF_003003845.1 Chamaesiphon polymorphus CCALA 037
CCCTATCCCCTATCCCCTATTCCCTATCCCCTATCCCCTAGATCCGATCGCTGCATCCAGATAATGGCGATCGTCAAAATTACAGCGATCGAGATAATCGCGCTACTTATTGCCAACCAACCCGTACTCGGAAACTTCCCAGTCATTGTTTCGTAGGAATTGTGTTGGAGTGCCCAGACGGTATATGGTTCGAGCCAGCGAATTTGGGAGTTGGATTGTATACTCGATCCGCTAAAAAAGATCGTCAATGCCAGTGCTGTTACTGCGGCGATTCGATCGAATAATACTCCCAATAAAATAGTTAGTGCCAACACGAATAGCACTACTAAATAAACCATCAATACCCCGATGAAATAGTTACCAATCGAGATACTGGCTGGCAACCCAGTAAACACGGCATAAATATAGACAAAAATCGACGGCGCACCAATGACGATCGCGCCGATAAATATGGCATAAGCCGCAAATTTTCCCAGAACGAAACCCGCAGGCGATAACGGTTTAGAAAAAATCTACATCAGAGTCTGAGTGAGCTTTTCTTCGACGATCGCGCCTTGAGTCAGAATCACCGTCCCGATCGACATCATATTACTACCAGACCACAGAAATAGTGTTAAAACTGCCACACCGCGATCGTGAGTAGCTGCGGGAACCATCAGCGCGGGAGTCAAAGTGAGTGCCATCCAAATAATCGATTGGTTTATCCAGCGATGAGTGCCAAACCATGCGGCTAGCTCTTTGCGATAAATGGCATCAAAACCGCGATACCAACTAGGAGACACGCGCTGGAGTCCCAAATCTCGTTCATTCATATTTAGTGCCTCCGCCGACTAAATTGACAAAAATATCTTCGAGATTATGAGCCGATCGTTCAAATTGGGTGACGATCGTTTCCGTGTCGGCGATCGCCAATTTCAGTAATTCGGTTTCGGCGGTGTGAGAGTCGGTGACATGAATTTGGAGTTTAGTCGTGCGCCTATTTTTTAAGTCAGGGATGCCAGCTTCTACCTCGATCTTTTCGACCCAAGGTATCGATAATAATCGCTCTTTGACGATCGAACCATCGCCGCGCACCGTCAGATAAAATAAACTCAAATCGCCCGATAATAGTTCCTCGATCGAGCCTTGGGCGACTAATTTTCCGCGTTCGAGAATGACTACCCTGTCGCTCACCCGCTGCACGTCGTCGAGAATGTGAGTAGAATAAAACACCGTACTTCGTCCGCGAAAACTTTCGAGAATCTTCAATACATCCCGCCGCCCCAACGGATCGAGCGCGGAGGCTGGCTCGTCGAGAATAATTAATTCTGGATCGTTAATTGCCGCTTGCGCGATGCCCAATCTTTGCTTCTCGCCACCAGAAAAACCCTTCACGGGTCGATCGGCTTTACCACTCAAACCCACCAATTCGATTAATTCCTCAATTCGTGCCGCAATTGCCGTTTTGGAGCCAGTAAAGAAGAAGGAAGCCACAAATTGGAGCGTTTCTCGTGCTGTCAAATAGCCATAAAAACTCGGCGATTGAGCCAAGAAACCCACTCGATCGCGAATCGCTAGACTATCGGTAACGATATTTTTACCAAAAACAGTCCCAACACCACTCGTCGGCTGTACCAGCCCCAGCAAGAGCTTAATCGTGGTACTTTTACCCGCGCCATTAGAGCCGAGAAAACCACAAATCGAACCTCTCGGTACTGCTAAATTCAAATTGCTGACAATCTGCCGTTTGCCATAGGTTTTGGTCAGGTTTTGAGTAGAAATAATTAGATCGGGTGATGTCATTATGTTCGATCGATTAGACCTTGGAGAACACGAAGGAAGAAGAGTAACCAAGGTTCCCAGTTAGGCGATCGATCCGAGCCGATAGTGCCTTGAGTCTGGCGTAGCGCGAGATAATAGTCCTCTTTCCGCGCGGAAGAACCGACACTCTCGATCGTGGCAATCTTGCAGAGGGCTGCCAATCGGTCTGGTGCTAAGGTGTTGAGTGCCCGCCATTTGCCTTTAAACTCGTCGATTTCGACAATGAGTAACAGCAGTTCTTGCCCGATCGGAATGTCAATGTTTGTCATTAGAGTGACTACCTTATCCGATTACCGAACCGATTGTAGCCAATTATGTCCGATTATGTCCGATTAACTAACTTAGAGATGCTTGACATCGGCGATCGAGCTGTTGAGCGGTTGTTAAAACTTAGCCAAGATCGGTCAGATGAGCTGAGGATTGGTGTTGGGAGAGATCGAGCCAAACATTTCTGACTTCGATCGCCAAGAGCCAAGCTAAGTAGGTACAATTATGTATAAACAGATTACACATGAATTAAGACAGTGCCCACTTTAGTGCATTATCGATTTTACTAAGGTGGGCTGATGGCGGCGGGGATTATGTAAAGGTGGCAAGCTTTAGTTCTAAAAAATCAACATGGAAGACAATTCACCGCAAGACGAGTTCAAAATATCAGCAGATAAACTTAGAGAATACTTACAATCGAGTCAAAAAGATCCTGACTACGAGGTATCGAGCGAGAAAAATCGGAGGTCTAGCTCTAACCCGATGAGGGATGAACTAATGGAGATGATCTCGATCGTTCATCAAGCAGTATCGAAGTTAGATGAAGGTATAGAATCCCGCACTGAAAGATGTATCGATCTACTCGAAAAACTATCAGATGCGTGTGTGAGGCAGACTAATGTACTTGCCGAACACGAGCAAGCGATCGAGCAATTACAAAGGATTGTCAAAAGTAATAAGAAAACTATCGTTATTTTGACGGGGTTGACATTGTTGTCAATGTGTTGTTCTCTAACACTCCTAGCAGCTATTTTGATGATACCTCATCATTAAAATAATTGAGAATTGAGAATTGAGAATTGGGTTTAAAGGTGCTGAAATTTAAACTCCGTCCTATTAAATCGATCGACAGCATTAGCAATTATCCAGCTCAAATTGCCACATCATAAAAGCGAAAATATCGGCGCGTTCCTGAATTATCTGGGTTTTTGTCGAACCAATGCCGTGCCCTGCTTCATAATCCATCCGCAGCAACACGGGTTTACCACTAGCCGATGCAGCTTGAACTCTGGCGGCAAACTTGGCTGATTGCCACGGCTCGACACGCGGATCTGTCATACCATGTGTAATTAACATCGCTGGATAATTAACCCCATCGCGAACGTGTAAAAATGAATCCATTGCATAGAGAGCATCAAAACCTGCTTCAGTCTCACAACTGCCAAACTCAGGAGTATTATTCACCCCATTTGGTGTTGTTTCCAGTCGGACTTGATTGAGACAGCCGACGCGAGGAATGGCCACGGCAAATAGATCGGGACGTTCGGTAATCGCTCTACCGATTAAGATGCCGCCAGCACTCGCACCTTGACCTGCTAGTTTGGCTGGTGAAGTGTATTTTTCCTCAATCAGATATTCGGCACAGGCGATAAAATCTTTCCAGGTATTTGGTTTAGTTTGTTGAAATCCAGCGCGATACCACTCCTCACCATTCTCGCCGCCACCGCGCACATGAGCGATCGCAAATATACCTCCTCGTTCGTACCAAGCATATTGAGTCTGTCGATAGAAGGGGTCGAATGAAAGACCGTAAGCACCATAGCCAATCAACAGACATGGATTTGAACCATCTAGGATCGTCCCTTCTTTGTGAATAATTGACAGTGGTATCATCATGCCATCATGAGATTTTACCGTTACTTCTGTCGCAACTAAATCACTGGGAGCATCATATTTACCTTCAGGCTGCAATCCTAACTTGGTGAATAAATCGGTGTTTGGATTATATTCATAATAGCGATCGCATTTTGTCCAAGTTGTGAGACTGATGAGAATTCCATCTGCAAGAGGATCGTTTTTCAGGAAATTGACTGTGCCGTCAGATGGTAATTTGAGGTGCTGGATTTTGCCATCATAAGTAATCCGAATTACTTTGCCGATCCCATTTTCTGTAACGATCGCATATAGCGCATCATTAGCTGCAAAAATATCTCTGACGATCGAATCACTCTCTGCTAACACCGTTTGAGCAGTAGCTAGATCGGGTTTAACTAATAATGTTTTGATAATCTTAAAATGAGCAGCATTCTTGGATGTTAGTAAATATATATCTTCTCCATGTACCGAAAAATGTATGACTTTATCGACAACATCACAGATCTTTGTCCACTCTGGTGTATTTTGACTGAGTAAATCAACTGTTGAAACATACAGGTCGATTTCTGTTTGTGTACCGTAGCCAATGAGTGCGATCGTATAATTAGAATTTGGTAAGGTGAAGATAAATGGCCACGTCATCGGTGGCACATTTACGGAGGGTGTTGCTTGAGATCCCAGCGAGAGTTTGTCTTGTTCTAGATCCGTACCCAACTTATGCCAATAGACTTGACTATGCAGGTATTTCTCCGTAGCCGCCATGCCTTCCTTCACTTCTTGCAGACGGTGATAGAAAAATGACTGGTTGTCTGGCAACCAAGCAACAGGCTGGGGAACCATCCGTGAAATCGGTCGATCGACATCTTGTAATGTTTCCGTACTCATTACATGGAGCGAAGCATCTTCCGATCCACTGGCTGAGACCATGTAGACTAAATATTTGCCATCCCAGGAGGGTGTAAATTCATTAATGGCATGTGTCTTGCCAGTCTCCTGTCGAAACCTGTCAGGATCGACTAACAGCATCTCTAGGCCATCTATGCTCGATCGCATGAAAAGTTTTTCCACATCATCTTGCGCCGCTTGCTTGTAGTAAAAGATGTTGCCGTTAGCAAGCTGCATGATGCTGGACACCTTCGCGGGAACCGAATCATCCAATTCCTTGAGGCGATCGAAAAAAGCTTTACGCCCAGGTAGTTGTGATAGAGTCTCGATCGTATAGTCAGCTTGCGCTTTTACCCACTCCTGTACTGTCGGATCGTTAAAGTCTTCCATGTAGCGATAGTTATCGACTACATCTGTGCCAAAGTAGTTATCGATAACTGGTTGGATGGGTGCAATGGGTTGGTTGTTTATTTCAGTCATATTTAGCTTCCTAAAGTCGATCGAATTAGAAAATCCAGTCCGCGCAGGCGGACTTTGCAACATTAGCGGGGGTTTCTAACCCCACGGCGGTGTTAAGCGGAGCAGATCCTGTCACTCATATTATTTAAAATCTCTCTCCCAATCCGAATTGAATCCGCGTTTCCTTGAGATCGTTGATGGCATAATCGAGACGTAACGGGCCGATCGGCGATTGAAACCTTACACCAGCACCATAGCCAAATCCACTCCCTGGTTTGCTCCGTGCGCCTGCGGGATTGCCAGGAACGCTGCTACCCGTCCCGAGATCGGTACCGTAGTCGGCAAAGATCCCCAAACCGAAGAAGGAGACGATTGGGAATCGATATTCGGCGGTAGCTTGAAGGTAGCTGCGTCCCGAACCGACATCGCCATCTTCATACCCGCGCACGCCTGACGTACCGCCGAGACTAAATGCTTCGTAAGGTGGCAAATCGCCGAAGATCGTTCCACCTTGCACGTTAAATAGCAGCGATTGACTTCCAGGTGCAAGATTTATCAATTTGACGGGGACGTATTGAGTGAAACTCGCTCTGGCTCTGGTCATGGTAATGTTGCCGAGTCCTACTGGTACAGATTGGTCTAGTCCCAGTTTAAGCAATGAGCCTTGCGTCGGATCGCTAAAATTATCGCGAGCATCTTTAGTTACTCCCAGTTGCAACATCAACAAATCGTCTTGTCCGGTTTTGCTGAAGCTCAGATCGTTACCACCAGAATCTTTAGGCACGATCGATCCACCATTGACGTCGCGGATAGAAACGCGTTGATACTGCACCCCCAGGGAACCGCGCCAAGCACTGTTATTGTAAGGATCGCCATCGAGGGGACGGTTGAAGGTAATTCCGCCGCCAGTGCGGAGAATTGTGGGGGTATCGCTGGTAGTTCCCGGTACGGATAGGGGTGTTTTACCACCGCTAAAGACGAAGGATGTCGATCGACGGGCGAAGGCATTGACGGTATAGGATGTGCGGTGGGAATCTGTGGCAATCCAGGGGTCGGTGAAGTTTATTTCGCCTAACAAACCCGTGGTACCTGTTTGAGCGTTCGCGCTCAATGTTTGAGCATTGCCGCCGACATTGAGCTGATTGTAGTTCAGGCTGGCAAAAAAGCCATTAACGGAGCTATAGCCAGCATTTGGCACGATCGAGAAGTTTTTGCCGCGTTCGATGACATCATACTGGAGGACGACTTTGGCCGGATCGCTACCTGGCGCAAAGGAGACGCGCACGTCGTCGAATAAACCCAAGCCATAGATCCGGCGCAGATCTCGCTCGACGGTGTTGCGATTGAAGATTTTGCCCGATTTGGACTCAGCTTCGCGGGTGATGATAAAGGGTCGAGTTTGTCCTGTAAAAGGTTTTTTCTGTGCGTCTTCAGCTTCACCTTTTTTATTGAGAAAGCGGACTCTTACATCTTCGATCGATCCTTCGGCAACGACTACGGTTAGTTTGCCATCAGGATTGAGTTCTTCGATATCGACGACTTGGGCGAGATTGTAGCCTTGGGTTTGATAGAGTTGGTTTAATTTGTCGATCGCAGTTTTGAACTCGATCGCATTCAATCTTTTGCCATATTGCGGCTTAAATATTTCCTCGATCGCGGCTGGATTGAGAATGCTACTACTAGTGGCTGGCAGGGTTCTAAGCTGCACCTGAGCGAGTGTGCCGTAGGGTTTGACCAAAAAGTTCATTATCACGCCTTTGGCGGTATCTTCGGGCACGATCTGGACGGTGGCAAAGTCGCCTAAAGCCTTGACGGCATTAAGGTTTTGCTCTAATTGGCTGCGCGTGACGGGTTGGCCGATTTTAATCGTCAGTACTTGGCGAACTTTGGTGGCTAAGGCTGGTTCTAGTCCGCCTTGCTCTGTGGTAACGACGATATCGGCGACGATGACTTGTGGTTCGGGATTCGTGGGTGTTGGCGTCTGTGCGCTGGGTGGTTTTGCGGGAATATTAATAGGTTGAGGTTGCTGACGTTTAGCAGGCGATCGCAATTTGCGTTTCGATTTGGCAACAAGCTCTGTTGCGCTGGGGATGTCTTTAGTTGGATCGAGGCGATTGCGACTCAGGGTTAAATTAGCTAAGTTGCGATCGGCAATTAGTTTCTCCATTCGATCGAATTCAGCATGTGCGATCGTGGGATTTGAAATTTGACTGATGGTAGCGATCGTAACTAATAAAAATAATTTCCAGCGCATGATTTTGATAAAAATAGATTAATAATATTGAGAATGTATGTAATGTCTTAGATCTGGATAGTGGGCAATGCCCACCCTACTTTTTTGCTAATATTGCCCTCACCCACAACCCCTCTCCCAAATTTGGGAGAGGGGAGCCAGAACCGCAGGTGATGGCGGGGTGAGGGCAACAGGAGCGTAATAGTAATAATTAGCGATCGGAACAATTAACTAATAACTTCTGAAGATTTTGAGGTGCTTGACTTACAGTTGTCGAGCTGGTGACGGGACAACCCATCCTAAAATTTTCGATCGAGCCATCTGGTTTAAAATTAACTGTCACAGGCTAGCTTCTAATTTTGGCGCGAGAATCAATCGCTCTAACGCGGCGACTGGCGCGATTCTTGCCGTGGGAACTGTTGGCTTGACACTTGTCGGATTGGGCTTGGCAATAACTACTGTCGGCAATGTCATCCACAGCGAACCAGTTATTAGCAATAAATAGGCTAGATAAAGTTTCATACCGCAACCTCTTGAAGAAATCTTGTAAATACTAGTACGGGTGAGAGCTTTTGCCGGACAATTGTCACATGACAGCACATTTAGTAGAGGATAACTCAGTTTCTGCAAGCTGAATATTCACCAAGGTCATACAAAATATGACCTTGGTCATACCGTTAGATCCATGGCTCGAACTAAAATTGGAATACAGATCGCTCTATTATCTTCCAAGCAAGACTAGGCCAAAGCTGATGAACCGTTTACCGCCAGTTTCACTAAATATGCGGCGATCGCTGCTTGTCATCGAGCTATTTGCATTAGCTTCTAGTATTTGGGCGATCTTTGCCAATCCACATTTGCAAAGATCGCCGTTTGCGATCGAACAGACAATTTTATTTGTGATGGCATTTATGCCATTTATTATAATTTTTCCTGTCGATCGTCCGCTTTGGCAAAGACGGATTTATATCATCTTGGCAATCCTAACTGTCGTTATTGCCGATTACCATGAATTTACTAGTTATAGTCTCTACGCCACTTTTTTATTAAAAGGATGTTTCTTCTTACCCCGCAAAGAAATCATTACGATCGCGATTATTTTTTGGACGGTAAGTAGTGCTAGCTATTCCAGTCGCATCGCTAATATTATCGAGCGAATGCAACAAAGCGATCTCAGCTTATATCTCAATCCACCCCGACTGATCGTGGGTTATATTGCTAGCTATTTTGGTAGTTGTATTTTTGTTTTGCTACTAGGTACTATTTGGACAGAAGAACAAAAATCTCGTCAAAAAGCCGAACGACTCACTCAACAAGTAGAAACGCTTGCTGTAGATCTAGAACGCAATCGGATCGCTCGCGATATTCATGATACCTTAGGACATTCGCTCACTTCATTAGACGTCCAAATCGAACTCGCCCAAAGATTGCAAGCCACCGAGCCAGAAAGAGCGCAACAATCGATCGATCTTGCGAAAAAACTTAGCTCCCAAGCCCTCGATAACGTCCGTCAAGCCTTAGGTACGATGAAGCGTTCTAATTTTGACCTGACAGAAGCGATCTTCGCGCTAGCGGAGCAAAACCTGCCATTTGAGGTACATGTCGATGTTAGCTTTCCGCAGTTGTCGCTCCAGTCGAGTTATCAGCTTTACTGTATCGTCCAAGAATCGCTGACAAATATTCAGAAACACGCCCAAGCAAATCGAGTTACAATCGAGAGTACGATCGTCAATCGCGGTACGCTTTTGGAGATCTGCGATAATGGCAAAGGATTCGACTTAGATCGACCTCACGCAGGATTTGGCTTAAGAAATATGAAAGAACGCGTACAATGTTTGGGTGGAGAATTCAACCTCGATACTGAAGTCGGACGAGGTACGCAAATTAAAATATTCGTACCTGCCTCCAGCTAAAATTGTCGATTACCTCCGGTAGGCTATATTAAAGAAAATCGAATTTGGATTCAACAGAATACAACCGATATCGATCTCGCATTAGAATTAGTAGAAATGGGCGTACCGAAGTCAGATATTATTTTAGGATTGCATCCACCTTACAAACGTCCTCATACAGGATATGGAGTAGCTTAGTTACAGATTCGGTATCGCTGCTCTTATCAATTATCAACGATCGACCAACTCATGATTCGCTTACTTTTAGTTGACGACTTAGTTATTTTTAGACAAGGATTGGCAGCACTAATTAACCTCGAACCAGATATTGAAATTGTCGGCGAAGCTGGCAATGGCGAAGAGGCTATTTTATTAGCTGAAACTCTTCATCCTGACGTAATTTTGATGGATGTACGGATGCCGATCTGTAATGGCGTTGAAGCCACAAAAGTCATTCATCAGCGATTTCCGTGGATTAGAATCATGGTATTGACGACATTTGATGAAGACGAATATATCTGTCAATCGCTCCAAAATGGCGCGTTGGGTTATATCCTTAAAAGTACACCATCCCAACAATTAGCAACGACTATTCGCAGTCTCGATCGCGGTTTCGGACAATTAGATCCGGCGATCGCGCTCAAAGTATTCGCACGCATTCCCGAACGATCGACAACACCATCACCTACATTAGCTATTTTAGAACAATTCAACCACAGCGAAATTGAAATTCTCAAACAGATTGGCAAAGGTAAAAGCAATCGAGAAATTGCCAAAGATTTACATTTGACAGAAGGAACTGTCAAAAATTACGTCACGAATATTCTCACCTGTTTGAATTTACGCGACAGATTACAAATCGCGCTCTGGGTATCTCAAAATCTCACAGATTCATTCACGCAAATATAGATCGGCTCGGCATTAAAATTAAACATAACATCGATCTTGCAGATCGATTGTTAACTATCAGAGGATTTTTTGACTTGCAATGTCTCTAATTAGATGGCGATCGAGATTTGATTATTCAATGTCAGTAGCTGTAAAAGCTCGATCGGGATAGCATCGATCGCAGCTAGATCCCAGAGTCGATGGTATTTCTGGATTAACTCAGCTTCTTGTAATGCTTGAATGACATGCGACGGCAGACTAAACATCTCAGATCGGTTTGCGGTTTTTCCAGTAGTTTGGTTCGCGGCTACAGTGCATGACGGCTAAGATAAGAATTTCATCTTCTTCGACTGTGTACAGGATGCCATATGGAAATTTTCGAGTCATACACCGACGGACATCTTCATCGATAGTCTGATAGCTGGTGGGTGATTCGCGAATTCGATAGATGGTGTTTTCTACTGCATCAATAAATGCTTGTGCCAATTGAGTCCGATTTTCGGCATAATACTGAACCGCTGCTGCGTATTCGGAAAGAGCGGCTGGATGAAAAACATATTTCATTATTCCAAGAGCTGTCTGACTCGATCTAGAGCATCCTGTCCATTAATTGCTTGGACGGTACCATTGCGAATCTCATCGCGGCGTTGCTTGGCTGTATTCGTCCAAGTTGTCTGGATGGCTGGATCGACGTCAAATTCTAAGCTTTGTACTAGTTCTTCGGCAAGTTTTGCTCTAGAGGCACTGGGTAATGATAAGGCTGCTTGTGTGAGTTGTTCGGCAGACAACATAAAACTATTTCATAGCTGACATCATTACTAGTTTAACGTAAGACACCAATTGTCAATATCCAACTTCGACTTACCCAAAACTTGCTACAATCGCTACGGGGTTCTGAGTCGAAATTTTTCGATCGCTGTTCGTAGATGTATAGATTGGTAATATATGGAAACGATCGACTTACTACGCTCCGGTCAATTACAGGGAATAAAACGGCTAGATTTAGCTGCCGATCTGACAGAATTCCCGATCGAGATTTTCGATTTAGCAGATTCTCTAGAAATATTGAATCTATCCGATAATAACTTACGGTCTTTACCTGACGATTTAGGTCGGCTACACCAGCTCAAAGTTATTTTTATGAGTAACAATAATTTTGAGGAAATCCCTAATGTAGTGGCAGATTGTCCCAATTTATCGATGCTGGGATTCAAATCTAACAAAATTAAGATCGTGGACGAAAATAGATTGCCTCTCAATTTGAGGTGGTTGATTCTGACGGACAATAAATTAGAACGGCTGCCAAATTCGATCGGGAAACTCCAACGCTTGCAAAAATTAATGCTCGCCGGAAATCAATTGCGATCGCTACCAGATGAAATGGCGGCTTGTCATAATTTAGAACTGATTAGACTAGCTGCAAATCGCCTGGAATCTTTGCCAAGCTGGTTATTTACTTTGCCTCGGCTGTCGTGGTTGGCTTATGCGGGCAATCCGTGTTGTGTTGCAAATCTGTCGCCAACTGTACCCATCATTCCGTGGGCAGATTTGACTCTCTCAGATACTTTGGGTGAAGGTGCTTCGGGGGTTATTTCTCAAGGCGTGTGGCAACCTCCAGCACAGCCACCAACTGATGTCGCCATCAAGATTTTTAAGGGGGCGATAACTAGTGACGGTACGCCAGCGGATGAAATGAATGCTTGTCTGGCTGCTGGCGGACATCCGCATTTGGTTGGTGCATTGGGTAAAATTAGCGATTGTCCTGACAATCGATCGGGGCTAATCTTATCATTAATTCCTCCCGATTATGGCAATCTGGGCAACCCTCCGAGTTTGGATACTTGTACCAGAGATACCTATGCTGCGGGGACATCTTTTTCGGTAGCAGCAATTTTGCAAATCGCGATCGGGATCTGTGCTGCGGCGGCTCATCTTCACGCTCAGGGCATCATGCACGGCGATTTATACGCTCACAATATTCTGGTAAATGGAACCGATCTTCATACATTGTTAGGAGACTTTGGAGCGGCTTCTAGCTACGATCGTAACGATCCGATTGCTAGTTTAGCATTAGAAAGATTGGAAGTTAGAGCGTTTGGCTGTCTCTTAGAAGATTTACTCGATCGCTGTCAATTACTAGATGATAATCTGGCAAAGTTGAAATTGGATGAGTTACGGCAAGATTGTTTGCAGCCAATTCCTGCCAAGAGGCCATTATTTAGCGAGATCGATCGCATATTAGCAGAAATCAAAGCAGATTTCCAGATCTAATAATTTTGACAATCAACCATAGACCGAGAATACTCGCCGCACCAAACAACACATTACTGAGCAGTTGTAATTGTGGAGTTTGAGCATTTGCCGAAACGATCGCAGCTCCGACGATCAGCGAGCCGACTACCGTACTAAAAGATCGCCGATTGGCAGCATCATCGATACTATTTTGGATGCCATCTAAACTCTGAATTGTAATATTTAGTTTTAAAGTTTCGGAGCTAAATCGATCGAGTAAAAATCCTAATTGGCGCGGCGATTGAAGCGAAAGATTTTTTAATTCTAAACCCGTTCTGAGTAGCGATTGCAGCGGATCGTCGCCAAAAAGTTGCCGCTGGAACATGTCATTCATCAGCGGACGGACTTCTTCAAATAAATTGACTTCGGGGTTGAATTGGCGTCCGACGCCCTCTAAATTGGCTAAGGATTTGGCAAATAGACCGATATTACTCGGCCAGCGCAGGTTGTTGCGGCGCGCGGCTTGCAGGATTTCGGCGAATGCTTCGCTGGCATTCATATTCTGCAAACTGATATTGTTATACTTGTGCAGCAGCCGATCGTAATCCCATTCCAGGCGCGAGAGATTGAGTTCGCCCATCGGTTCGGCGAGTTGCAGGGTAATTTGGGCGCAACGTTGGGCATCGCCATTGACGATCGCCAGAATCATTTCGACTAGAGCGGACTGAGTGCGAGGATCGAGTCTCCCCATCATGCCACAATCGAGGACGGCGACTCGCCCATCGTCGAGGTAGAACAGGTTACCAGGATGCGGATCGGCGTGGAACAAGCCATCGACGAGATATTGCTGGAAAAAGGCGCGGAAACATAGGACTGTGAGTGCTTGTCGCTCTTGTTGAATATCGCCGCCATGATTTTTACCCGTCAGCCGCGCCGCCAGAATGGGGACGCCATCCAACCATTGCAGCACCAGGACTTTCTGAGTCGATAACCGCCGATCGATCTCTGGCACCATAATTTTGGCGGTGTCGAACCACTTACCCGCCAGTAGATTTTGGCGGAGTGCCTCGGTATAGCGCGCTTCTTGGGTGAAATCTAGTTCGGATTGGAGGGCGGTACTAAATTCGGCAGCAAGGGCAACCAGATCGTAGCGTTTGCCAAAGTCAGTACCAGAGAGCAGCTTGGCGATCTGCTTAATCATGGCAATATCCCTAGTCACCAACCGATCGATCCCCGGACGCTGAACTTTAATGGCGACAATTCGGCCATCTTTGAGAATAGCGCGATGGGTTTGAGCGATCGAGCCAGCGGCGACAGGGACGATATCGATCTGACTGAAAATTTCTGACGGTGGTTGGGAAAGTTGTTCGATTAAAATCGTTTCGATCTCGCGCCAATCGATCGGCGGGACATTCGATTGAAGTTCGCTCAGAGCTTCAATATATTCTAGCGGCAACAGATCCGGACGGGTACTGAGCAATTGTCCAAGCTTGACATAGACAGGCCCCAAATCGACCAAAATACTGCGGAGGATTTCTGGCGGTGGGACATCGACTCGATTCTCCGCCGCCGCATCTCCACCTACGGCTTTGCCGATAGTCAGGATTTGGCGCATGAAGTCCCAGCCATGGTGCAACAGGATTTCTAATATCTCCCGCTGGCGAGAACTATCGATCTTGGTAAGAGCTTGCATGAGCGAATAAATCCCGCGAATATCAATTGTTCGATCTGAGACAATCTCAACAGTATCTATCTGAAATCGCTCCCTCGCCTCTAGTGGCATTCTGGAAAGTCCGCCCGATCGAGCAATTTGCGAAAATAGTTACTAACAACTATTGTATCTAGATCTCGGTTTGAGCGGGTATGGCGATCGGCACCGCGATCGCCAAAAAGCAGGTATTGGCAATCGATCGATTTTTCCTCAGCAGCTCAATATCATCCTAATGATTTTTACCAAAATCTAGTTGACCCCAGATTTCGGTTAAGAGTAAATCTTCGCTAGGATTTGGCTCGGAATTCTTCACCCAATGGTGGGGAAGAATGATGCGATCGATCCAGCCGCGTTCGTTGGCGGTAACTGGCGAGCCTTGTTTGTATGTATTCACCGTAGTTTGCAGAGCCAATCGCAACTCGGTCAAAAATTCTGGGGTCAATTGTGGGTGTGGTTCGGTACCAGCTAGATATTTTGCTACAGCAAATACGACTTGATAGATACAACACTGACGATAGAGATAAAGACTATCTCGATCGCTCGATGGACTTAAGGCTTTTAACAATAAACCGATCCAGTGGTGGATATAATCTAAATCGGCTAACCCTTCAGTCATGACTAATATTTCTAGGTTTAACTGAGTCGGCAGTGGTTGGATCTCATGTCGAAACCAATCCCAGCACAAGCGAACGATCCGATCGAATAAATGTTGATTGTCGGTACTAAATTGATTGCGTTTGCGGAATCTGTCGCTTATCAAAAATGCTTGGAATCCTTTCAATTCGGCTTCTCTAGGGTCGATAACTTCAGTTTCGATCGAGAAGTCGGCTTGAGGGAGATCTGCCCAGATTTCGCTATTTTCAGCTAGTTTGTCGAGAACGGGGGCGACGGGATCGCTGACAGTGAGATCGCCTGATGAGATTCCGCTTTGAGCGAGTTTGTTAAGAGCCGGAGAAATAGTCCCGCCGACAGTACGATCGCCTGCAAGGACGTCACTTTGAGCTTGCTGGAGATCGATTAGAGCCAGCAGTGCAATATCACTCACCCGCTCGGGATGATTGGCAATTGCCGCCACAATTGCCTTGTTGAGAGCCAAGAAACCAGGTAGTTCAAAAGATTCTGCCAAACTAATACAAATATCGGCAACGCTGTGAAGACACTGGGTAATCAGATCGGCATCGTGAGTGGCAATAGCCGTGACAACTTCGTCAATTTGTTCTTGAATTGTCGTTTCAAAAATTGACGCCACAATATCAAAGCCTAATTCGATCGCTGTCGGTAGGGCAATCTCAGTTTCACTCCAATCGCCTAATTTTTCTTTTAATTGTTCGATCGTTGCTGTCATTCGATCGACGATCGCGCTTTCGTCAATTTCTCGACTTTCTCCAGTGGTAATATGGGCGGTCAAACATTCATGTAAGCCAGAATAGCCATCTAAAAGTAAGGTTTGAATCGATACATCGATCTCTATCTCTAAATCGTAAAAAACTCGTGCTACGTCCTCAAAATTGTGCGCGATCCGTTCGATCGTCGTCAATCCGACATTGGCTGCGGCACCTTTAAGCGTATGTAACGCCCGCATGAGGTTATGGACTTTAGCTGTAGTGTGTTCGCTCGGTAAAGTGAGAATTTCTTGCTCGATAACGTGGAGTAATTCTGGTGCCTCGGCTAAAAAATAGCTGTAAGCCTGTGCTTGGATGTGAGAGTCATTCATGACGGTAATTGATAATTGATAATTGATAATTGATAATTAGCGATCGGCGGTTATAATAAATGTTCGACAAGATGCAAATGTAAATATTGGGAATTTAATTTGCGAGCGGGTATTTGGATTGGAATTAGTTTTTTGATGCTGTGGTGCCGATATATTTATCTAGTGAGGAGAGGATTGCATATTCGGTGATTGGTTTGCAGGTGAATTCCGATGCGCCGACGACCTTGGAGCGCACGCGATCGAGTAAGCCATCTTTACCTGTCAAAATCACGATTGGCGTGTTGGCTAAAGCTGAAATTCGGCGAATTTGACCGCAAATTTCATAACCATTAATTTTCGGCATAATTAAATCTAAAAAAATCAGATCTGGCTTATTTTCTAACAATCTCGGTAAAGCTTGAGTTGCATCTTGAATGGCGATAAATCGGTAACCAGCATCGGTAACGATCGCTCTCATACTTTCACAAACTCGCGGGTTATCGTCGATACAAATTACTAGTTTAGATTGGACTGGTTTGGGCGGTGGCGATGGTGTCCGGACGATCTGTCGCTCTGGTAAAAATTTATTAATCGGCAAGGGCGATTTGAGATCGGGTAGGTCGATTAGTTCGATGATGCCAGTCTGAATATAGCGAGTCAGCGATCGCGTCAGTAATAACAAATCCTCATCGATTTCGATCGCAATTTCTCGGAGCGTCCGTTTGCCCGTAATTACCTGCACCAAATTTTGATAAATAATTGGTGTCGTTTGGCGATATAGTTGGACGGGATGTCTGATGACGGGAGTTTTATTGGGGGAAATATTTCCTAATTTCTGGGTGTGCCACTCTTGCCACATAATTTCGGCTTGAGCGATAACTTCTTCGGTATTAATTGTAATTGGCGGTCGCTCGATAAAAATTTCAGACTGCGATCGAAACTGTAACTTTTGGCCTTGACTGTACTGCAATAAGTCAAAAATCGTCTCTCGCGCGGCGATCGTCAAAATATTTGTCAGTTCCGAAGTTTTAATTTCGGCTAACATCATTAGGGAGAGCGCGCCTTGGTATTGCCAGCAAACTTCGCGTCCTTGCTCGAATCCCGGCCAAGGCTGATGATTGGCCGCCTGAAATAATAAGTCGAGTCCGACATGCTCGTAGCCAACCTCAGCGCGCAGCAGCCGCTGCCAAATGCGATTGGTTTGGGTACGATCGACGATCCAAGCAATTTGCCCCTGGTAGAAGACGACTTCCCATGCTTGGCCCGACGCCACCGTAATATCCACAGCACCAGTAAATTCGCCCCAACTTAGATATTGAAATCTCCCGATCGCATTCCGTTGTGGGTCAGCCGCAGTCAAATAGTGAAGATCGTTGTTCATTTAGGCCAGAAAATGGGATAGTCAATGCAGTAAACTCAGATCGGCATTCGTACTAGTCGAAAGTCTCTACACCCCAGACCATTTGTGTATTTAACAATTAGGATGTCTAGTATAATTGTGAAGATCGATCTCAAGAGTCTTCATTAGTATTCCCGAGGAATCGCTCAGTACGCTATCATGCTCAATTAACATTAGCGATCTCGAACGGCAACCGCTATCGCTCTAGTATTTACGACTGCCAGATTTACATTAGGAGTTGATGTGTTGAACTTATTCGCCAGGTTAAAGGGACTATCCGCTAAATTGCCGCTGGCTGGGGCAGAAAAACCTCGTGACGATCGTCAACAATTAGCTGGTACTAATGATTTCGATCGTTCTCGGGTATCCTCGATCGATCCGGATGCTGGATCGCTTGGTGTCAACAACAAGACTAGAGAGATTGCCAACAATTTATATCCCATCAATGCCAGCCACTCACCAACCGCAGACGAGGATCGAGCGAATTCGACTTTGGCTTCCGCCGCACCCACCGATCGCAAGGTTGCGTCCCCAGCCCAGCGCAAAGCGAAAAAACTAGTCAAAGCAGTAGGTAAAACCGCAACTGCGGTGGGTACGACTGCAACCGCAATCGGCACGACGGTGGGGCGAGTTGGTACTGTTGTCGCCAAACCATTTAAAGGGCCAAAACCCCTGCACAAAAACCGTCTGTTTTGGGCTGGATCTACTCTGGGAGTAGGAATGCTAGCTTTGGGTGGCGCGTGGCTATTTGTCGATCGTAGTGTCAGCCAGTACGCCCCCGCCGATGCCCTCAGCTACGTGCGTCCGGGGACAATTACCATCAAAGGTCTCGACGGGAGTATTCTGCTGCAAACGGGTAATGCCACCCGCGAGACACTCAAAATTTGGCAAATCCCCGAAAAACTCAAAAAAGCCTTCGTCGCGATCGAAGATCGTCGCTTTTACGAACACGACGGCGTAGATTATAAAGGCGTCACCCGCGCCATGGTGCAAAACGTTACCTCCAAAAACTTAGTTGAAGGAGCCAGTAGTATCAACCAACAGTTGGCGCGAATGGTCTATCTCAACCAAGAGCGCAGTTTCTGGCGCAAACTCCGCGAAATCCGCATCGCCCAGAGATTGACCGACGGACTCACCAAAGACCAAATTCTCGAACGCTACCTCAACCTGGTGTATTTGGGAGAAGGTACTTATGGCGTCGCCGATTCAGCTTGGGTCTATTTTAGTAAAACCGTAGACCAACTGACACTCGCCGAAATGGCTACCCTGGCCGCCATGCCGCCAGCACCCAATAAATATTCCCCATTTGTCAATCCCAAATTTGCCGAGCAACGCCGCAACCTGGTGCTCGATCGGATGTTGGAAGCTAAATTCATCACCGCCGCCGAAGCCAGAGCCGCCAAAGCCGAGCCACTCAAGACCAAACGCAGCCCGATCAAACGCGAACTCCAAGAAGCCCGATACTTTACTAAATATATCGAGCAAGAACTACCCAAATTCATCTCTGCCAAAGCCATCAAAGCAGGCGGCTTGACTGTCGAAACCACTCTCAATCCAGAGTGGCAAAACAAAGCCGAAGAAATCGTCAACTCCACAGTCCGTAACAATCGCGGCTCCTTCGGACAAGCTGCCATGGTGAGTATCGATCCCCGCACGGGTGGGATTCGATCGATGGTCGGCGGTACCGACTTTGAAACCCACCAATTCAACCGCGTCACCCAAGCCAAACGCCAACCCGGATCGACCTTTAAACCGATCGTCTATGCAACCGCGATCGCTGGCGGCATCAGTCCGAATAAATCCTACCTCGATGGGCCATTTGTCGTCGATGGTTATAAGCCCAAAAACGCGGGTAAAAAATTCAAAGGCTACATCACGATGCACGATGCGCTGATTAATTCAGTCAACATCATCGCCATCAAAATCCTGCTCGATACTGGCTGGGAACCCGTCATCGATAATGCCAAAAAAATGGGCATCGAATCCAAACTCGAACCTTTTTATTCCCTAGCGTTGGGTGGCTTGGAAGTCAACTTGCTAGAGATAACTGGTGCTTACTCTACCTTTGCGGCTAAAGGGGTTCACAACCCCGTCCATGGCATTACCAGAGTCGTCAACCAAAAAGGCGAAGTCATCTATCAAAACAAACCCCAACCCACCAAAGTCTTTGAACCCGATACTAATGCAATTATGACCTGGATGATGCGGGGAGTCGTCAATGAAGGAACGGCTACCTCCGCCCAAATCGGTCGCCCAGTAGCGGGTAAAACCGGAACTACCGATAAAGAACGCGATCTGTGGTTCATCGGCTTTGTGCCCCAATTAGTCACTGGCGTCTGGCTGGGTAACGATAACAACCGCCCGACAGGTAATGCTAGTAGTACTGCTGCCTACGCCTGGTCGCGGTTTATGAAAGTTGCCGTCAAAGATTTCCCCTCCCAAGACTTCCCCGCTCGTCCCGACAATCTGGGCGGACGCAAACCAGAACTCAAACTCGACCCCATCAAGCCTCGCTATCGGCGCGATCTCCCCATGCCCAAAGATGGCGAACGCGTAGATGATGATAACAGAACTAATTCTGAAGAAACTCCCCGTCGTCGTCGCCGTCGCCGTTTGGAGGCAAATAATAATAGCAATACTAATACTACTACTACCTCTAGTTCTGAAGAAACTCCCCGTCGTCGTCGCCGTCGCCGTTTGGAGGAAGCTAGCACTAGCAATACTAGCACCACTACTACTAATACTAGCAATTCGGAAGAAACACCACGTCGCCGCCGTCGCCGCCGCTCTAGTGGTGAATAATTGCAGCCGCTCGGTATGTAATTTTGAGAATTTTATCGGGAATACTACTGACAGTACTCCCTTAGGCATCAAATTATCTATCAAATTACTGATGTTCGACCCCTAGCTGGATTGATTAATTTGACTTTTTTAAGTCTTAGTGAAAATCAAATAGTCGAGATCGAGCCATTAGCTGGATTGGATAAATTAACGTTTCTCGGTCTTCGTAAAAATCGGATCGGTAATATTAAACCATTAGCTCGATTGAGTAACCTAGTTAACCTCGATCTTGAGGGAAATTCTTTTGCCAAGCAGCCTTGTCCTCTCGTACCGGAAAATATTTGTTCGTTTTGAGTATTATCTGAATGGACTTTGCTAGCTATCATCTATGGTCGCAGTTTGAGCCTGCGCTAGGTTGGGAAGATACACATTGTCAGATGCAACGGGGATGGCGATCGATTCAAACCCTAACTCGCGATCGAGCGTCCAAACCAGCATTTACCGAGACAATTTGGCAAAAAGTCGGCAAATTAGCCCAAGCCGGAATATATGAATTTCATCAACAGCCATTATTGCTGAAGCACCCACGCGGCTGCGAGCGGGTTGCCGATCGATTGTATTTGTATTACGAAATCGCCACCGTGCGCGATCGAGTGATGCAGATTCTGCGGCAATATCAGGCCGATCCGTGGTTGCTCGCTCGCGATATTATCCTCCTCAACCGTGGTGACGAGCCAATTCCATCGCCGATCGAGATTGAAGTTGGAGGCGAAGGGTTTCAACTACTTGCAGCCTTTGACTGTATTATTCGATCGAGTCCTCGCCAAATTCAGATTATCGACTTCAAAACTGGACTTGCCGATCCCGATTTCCGGCAAGCGGATGTATATCTGTTAGCCTGTAGCTATTTGTACCCCGATTGTGAGGCGGTAGCTTATTTTTATAATCTAGAAACCATGACTAGCTCCGAACTAGTCACCGCCACACCCGATCGATTAATGGAAATCGCGCGTAAATTAGCCCAAATTGCCAAGTTACACCAACAGCAACTCCAAGAATACCAACTAGATCCCGATTGCTTCGATCGCTTATTTCCACCCCATCCTGGCACTCACTGTCGCGCTTGCGCCTTTAACTATTATTGTGCGTATGCAGTAGGGAGTTAGGAGTTAGGAGTTGGGAGTTGGGAGTTGGGGGGATGGGGAGACAGTTGCATCCAAGAATTCACTATCCACTATTCACTATCCACTATCCACTATCCACTACCCTCTACTCTCTCCCAACTCCCAACTACCCTCCACCCGCTGTCACACCCAACACCTCAATAACCCCTCGATATTTGGGTACTATAACTAATAATCGCGATCGACAGGTGTCAATTAGTAATTGTCAACTGGTTTATTTATGTCTCTTCAGTACCTTCAACCATTTCAAGTCGATCCCAATCGGATCGATCGTCAAGAGATTGCTAAATTAGTCAATAAAGTTAGCAATAATAGTAAAAGTAGCGAAATCAAAGGATTGTTCGACCTAAATATTTCTTTATGTGCTTACTTTATCAATGCCTATATTAGGTATGACGAAATTTATTTATTGCCGACTAATTTGATTTCAAATCCAGATAATCGCCCCGATTATATTTGTGCATGTTATCACGAAGATAAAGGTATTAGTTGGTATGCGGTTGTCTTTGCTGGCCCTCAAGAGCAGACTTGGGATGAAGAAATGCAACTTACATCTTCAGCAAAATCTGCATTCGATCGATTGAATTATTGTACCAGTAATTTAGCCTCAATTATAGTGAATAATCAATTAGCTGAAGAAGTTAACCCCGATCGAATTCATGGCTTGCTAATTATCGGTCAAGATACAGAATTTTTTCACAATCGTAAAAAACAAGAACGCAAGCGCGATATCAATAAAAATTCACCAATTAAACTCAGAACCTATGGAGCTTTTTTGCGAAATTTTCAGAAGGAAAAGAGCAATAGTTGGTTAAATACACCAGTAGTCGATCTATTAACCCGATTTAAATAAACGGCAATTTTCACACGAGCTAACATCATTCAAGAAGAGGTAGTTATCAATTATCAATTATCAATTATTAATTACATAACTGATGCAAGCGATCGTATTTATCGGTATTCAAGCTTGTGGCAAGTCCACTTTTTATCATTACAAATTTGGATTGACTCACGTCCGGATTAATCTAGATATGCTCAAAACCAGACATCGCGAACAGCGGATGTTAGAGACATGTTTAGAAATCCAACAATCACTCGTTATCGACAATACCAATCCAAGCAAACTCGACAGACAGCGATATATCGAGCCAGCCAAACAACATAAATTTAAGATTATCGGCTATTATTTTGAATCGCGCGTGCGGGATGCAATCGAGCGAAATAGCCAACGTCCAGTCGCGCAACAGATTCCCGCCAAAGGAATTGCCGGAACGGCCAAAAGATTGGAATTGCCGAGTTATAATGAAGGTTTTGACGAACTATATTACGTAAAATTATTACCGGAGCTGCAATTTGCAGTGGAGCCGTGGCAAGATGAAGTTTGACGAACTAGATACGAAAATGCGGGTGTTTGAAACCACCAACGATCTCTATGTGCTACCGGGGATCTTTATGGTAGCCAGAGTCGATGGACGCGGTTTTACACGCCTGACAAAGGAGATATGTAAATTTGAAGCACCCTTCGATCCCGTGTTTCGCGATGCGATGGTTGCTACCCTCCAACACTTAATGCAGTCTGGCTTTAAGGTGGTATATGGCTACACCGAGAGCGATGAAATTTCGCTGCTATTGCATCCAGAAGACGTGACATTCGATCGCAAATTACGCAAACTCAACTCGGTATTAGCTGGCGAAGCTAGTGCCAAACTTTCGACGCTACTAGGTACGGTAGCCGCCTTCGATTGTCGGATCTCACAGTTACCAAATATCGAGCTAGTCGTCGATTATTTTCGCTGGCGCAATGAAGACGCTCATCGCAATGCATTGAATGCTCACTGCTATTGGATGCTACGCAAACAAGGTAAAAGCGGGAGATCTGCCAACAGCCAAATCGAACATCTGTTAAAATCCGAAAAAAACGAACTATTGTTCCAAAATGGCATTAATTTCAACGATTTACCATTATGGCAAAAGCGCGGCGTCGGATGTTATTGGGAAACATATATGAAAGAAGGTTTCAATCCGATCGCTAACCAGCAAGTATTTACCGAGCGGCAAAGAATTAAGGTAGATTTAGAATTACCAATGCAGGATAAATATAGTGAATTTATTCGCAATTTGGTCGAGTCAATTCAACCTTTGAGGAGTTAATCGAGAAGATGATACACAAAATGCGTCATCATATCTTTTTCTAGATCTGTAGGGGTGGGTTTATGCAATTTAATGTCGATATTACTTTAGATCCCGAACAAAACCCACCCTCCGCCACTAGGATCTCAAAAGATTTTAACCGCAGAGGCGCAGAGAGCGCAGAGGGTATAGGTGATTTCTAGCATGGAGGGAGTATTCGATCGATAGTAACAGATATCCCGATCGATAAGTGTGGGTAGGATAAATACAGCACTGAGGCTCTCCAACATACATCTACGATTTAGCAATGGAACAAGCAGAATTAGAACGAAAGATCGAGCAAGCTAGATCGCATCAATGGGAACAGTTAAAGTTGAGTCATCATCAACTGAATATCCTACCAGATAGTATCAAAAATCTTTCACATATAACTTACTTAGATTTAAGGTATAATCGACTAAATACTCTACCAGAGAGCATAGGAGATTTATATGAGTTGACTGGCTTAGATGTATCTAATAATCAGCTCAATATATTGCCAAGCAATATTGGATCTCTTTCAAATCTAACTTCCTTAGACTTGCACAATAATCAATTAAATACTTTACCAGATGGCATCGGTAATCTTTCCAGCTTAACTTGGATACTGCTAGACAATAATCAGCTTAGTGTTCTACCAGAGAGCTTTGGCAATCTCTATAAATTAGGTTGCTTATACCTCGATAACAATCAATTAACTGAGCTGCCTAGTAATATTGGTAATCTTTCTAATTTAACCGTATTATCTTTACGTAATAACCGATTAAATATTTTTCCAGAAGTAATTACCTCTCTATTAAGCTTGGAAGAACTCAATTTAGATGATAATAGCTTAATCGATCTCCCCAACAGTATTACACATCTTAAATATTTAAAGGCAATAGACCTCAATAATAATCCCTTCACAGATTTATCAATTTTACAATCTATTTCCAGCTTAAGTCATGTCTTATTTCTAAATGTAGATCTCCCACGTCGCTATTGGACTAACTTGAGTGAGTGGAAATCTGAGTGGCTATTAGACGAGGAGAATGTTGAGATTAGGCGGTTATTAATCGAGGAACTAGGATATGAAAAAATACACAAAGAAATCGCTGCTGTTGAGCTAGATAATTGGAGAGAGTATACATTGCTAAAAATCGATAGTATCGAAACAATATATAGTGTATATGGAAAAGCTATTGGTACTGAACCGATGGTATTACTAAAAATGACCTGTCCATCGACTGGGCACATTCATATCCTCAGAGTACCGCCAGAGATGACGAGTGCCGAAGCTGCAATTACTTGGATAAATCATGGCATTCATCCTGACGAATTTGCCATTCAAACTTAAAATAAGTCAAACTTCCACCGATCGATAGCCAAGGTTTCGGGATCTCTCGATTCTCCACAGGAGAGGCTACGCCAACGATAATGGTAGTTTTTAAAAACAAGCTGAAGATTGCTTGTTTTTTCGATCGAACAGATTAATGTTAGATAACAACTTACCAAAATCCCCGACCTAACTTGATATGGATAAATATTGGAAACTACTGGGATTGTCGATCGCGGGTATAATTTTGACAGCTAATGCACCTGCTTGGGGCTTATCCGCCAGCCAAGTCGCACAAGTAGCAAAGGCGGTAACTGTCGAAATTAAGACGCCAAACTCAGTCGGATCTGGCGTATTAGTAGCTAAAAATTCGCAGGGATACACCGTACTTACCGCCGCTCATGTGGTGCGCGACGAGCAGCAATATCAACTGGTTGCACCCGACGGACGTAAGTATGGGATCGATCGATCGAAAATTAAAATCCTACCTGGTGCTGACTTGGCGTTGGTGTCATTTGTGAGCACTCAAGCTTATCGCACTGTCAAAGTTAGACAGGCTAATGCGATCGCTGAAGGTTCGACAGTGTATGTGGGTGGGTTTCCCCTGACTACTCAGACGATTAGCAAACCATTGTTTAATTTTACCGAAGGGCGGGTGACGGCGAGTAGCAAGCAACCGTTGCAAAATGGTTATGGGTTGGTATATACCAACTTAACTTTACCAGGAATGAGCGGCGGTAGTGTCTTAAACGACCAGGGCGAATTGATTGCCATTCACGGACGCGGCGATGTCGAAAAAAGTACCACAGCTTCGACAATAAATCCTGATGTGAGAGTAAAAACTGGCTTTAATCTGGGCATTTTGGCAAGTGTATTCGTGCCATTGGCTACTCAGACTGGGGTGAAAATGGAGGTGGCTACTGCTAATAATAAAATCACCGATCTCGGTGGCGATGCGTTGGTGAGTGCGACTGTCAAATTGCAGACAGGCGATTATCAGGGCGCGTTAGCCGAATTAAATCGATCGATCGCGGCAAATCCCAAAAAGGCATCGGCGTATTATATGCGATCGAATGTCCATCAAATGTTAGGCGATCGCCCCCAAGTTTTGGCAGATTTAAATAAAGCGATCGAGTTAGATACTAAGAATGCCAGTGCTTATTATCTGCGCGGCAATATCTTATATGCCAACCAAGACTTTAAAGGGGCTGCGGCAGACTTCGATCGCACGATCGCGCTCGATCCCAAATATATTCAAGCTTACTTGCTGCGGGCACTCATAGCGCAAGTACAGGGCGATTTACCAGGTGCGCAAGCCGCTTACACCAAAATGATTGCCGCCGATCCGCAGAATACGTTGCCTTATCAAAATCGCGCGGGGGTAAGGGTGCAGCTCAATAATTTCCCTGGCGCGATCGAAGATTTTTCGCAGGTAATTAGGATCGCTCCCGATAATATCAGTGCTTACGATAGTCGGGCGAATTTTCGTAAAGCTACAGGCGATATCACTGGTGCGATCTCCGATTACACCAAAATCACTCAAATTAGCCCAAATAATCTGCGCGCTTATTCATACCGAGCCGCAATTTATCAGGATCGCAAAGAGTGGACGCTGGCACTTAAAGACTATGCCAGTATGTTAAAAATCAATCCCAATGAAACTGAAGCCTACAGCGAGCAGTTGAAGATTTATCAGCAACTCAAAGATTATCGGGGAATTGTCAATGCTTTGGATGGACTGGTGCGGCTCAATCCCAACCAGGGCTACTATTTAGCCGATCGCGCCGAGGCTAAGTTAGATTTGAAAGATCGGGCGGGCGCGATCGCCGATTATCGAAAGTCGATCGAATTATAC